>VFLE01000004.1 GCA_009885205.1 Candidatus Shapirobacteria bacterium
CTTCTCGTCTTTTCTCTTCTCCTCTCTGCACTTATTCTCCGCTTCGCTTCTTCTCCTCGTTTTTTCTCTAGCTAACCTCTCTTTCTCCGCCTCGGCCTTGTAATCAATTGAATTGTCAGGGTGCAGAGCCTTTTGTCTTTCAGCTCGTTTAGCTTCTTTTTCCTCATCGGAAAGTTCAGTTAAACCAGCTTCAAACTTAGCATCTGCCTCTTGGGCTTTTTGAGCCTCTGCTGCGGCAGTAGCAGCTTTTTCTTCATCAGTCATATAGACATCTCTGTTTAAGGCGGTAGTCGCCATCGGCTTATATGCCGTTAATTATACTTATTTCAATAAACCGCTATTCTTTTCCATTCGTTTCAATCGGGTTTCTATTGTGTCTAAGGTGTAAAGCCAAAGTTTTCCTGCTATCAAATCCTCTATACTCCTAGACTTTTCAAACATACTCTTATTGGCTTTATACTGTATATCGGCTTTTAACACTTTCCAAAGTCTAGTACCAAGTAACTGTTTAGCCTCGGCTTGTAGTAATTTTCTGACTTCATTTGGTAGAAAATCTCCTTCAAACAACCAGCGGCCATCAGGCCCTTCGCTTAGTATGTCATCTTCCGATATGGTGTTAAAGAGCTGTTTAACCGCTAAAGTAAATATGCGGTGCTTATCTTCAGGATCTTGATTCTTACTATCCCGTATAGCCGCATTTATATCAGGATAGCCCCCTAGCTTTTTTATAAGCCAGTTTTTCATTGGGCTTAAATATCGTCTTCGTCAACTTCCTTAGCCTCTACAACTTTCAGTTTCTTAATCTTTTTCTTTTCTTTAATAGATTCTGCCGCTTGAACTTCTAAAGGCAACGGCTTGCCTTCAGGGATTTCTACCACATTACCTTCTAAATCTTTCAAAACTAATATCACTTCTGGGTGTTCTTTAGGCTGTCCCTTCTCAAAATCATAAAACGAACCCATTTTAACTTTATACTTTCCCTTAAGTATTAAGCCGCCTAACTTATCGTATTGGGCCAGCTTTTCATTATCAGAAGCTTCCTCACCAACACCACCCTGTAACTTGCCGCCATCACCGATAGAGCCATTGATAGCTCTTTCAAGCTTGTCAGCCGTTACGCACTCGTAACCATTGATTTCTGCCATAGAAATTATGTTATTTTAGTTAATGCTTTTATTATACCACATTATTTGTAATCAAGCCATCTCTGCTTTACTAACCATTGTAGCCATTCGTTTATTCTGCGCTCCCTCTGGGCCAGTACCAACACTTTCTCCTGGTGCTTGAGGCAAAGGTTGTTCCGGTTGTTCCTTTATCAGATCATCACCATCAGACTTAAAATGAGCATAAACAATCTTTCTATCAAGCTTTTCC
>VFLE01000007.1 GCA_009885205.1 Candidatus Shapirobacteria bacterium
ACACCTTTTAATTTACACCTTTTAATTTACACCTTTTAATTTACACCTTTTTTCCCAATAAAATGTGTTTGATAGAGCGATTGAATATAATATATTTATAGTATAAATGAGAAATATAAAAGGAGGAGCTATACACAAAAATCCTATATATAGTAAGATTATTAGTATAGGATATGAATTAGAGACATCAAGTATAGCAAAATTCACAAAAATTAGCATCGAGGACGATGTGCTTTTAAACACAGATACAGCGGGAAAAGATTTAGAAAAAATTAGAGAGAACGCAGAAGATCCCGATTATGCTTTACGCCAAGAGGAATTGGTAGAAATCGATGCTTATACGACAGAAAGCATAGACAAAAAGAAAAAAAAGGTTGATAAAAATATCGCATTTTTAATTTCAAATGACGTCTCTACCACAAGATTTACTAAAAATTTGACGAGTTATTGCAAAGACGATGATGCCGAAGAAGGCGCGGACGATATATATAATAAAGATGAATTATATACGTTTCACACAAACGAAGGCGAAATATATCGATTGAATTTCGATACATGGGCACCAAAAGACTGTGGAATATTCACTGATGTAGAATGGATATGCACATATTACAAACCACAAATTAGTGATAATATTATGATAGACACGTTTGCGAATTTAGTAAAAAATTTGATAATACATTTGAATAAATTAGAAAAAGCAGAGGGGAAATTAATAATAAATTTTAGTGAAACCGACAAGGAAGTAGTAAAGACTCCCGAAACACGCAGTTTTTTCCATTTACCCGATACGAATCTCTATTTTATGCAGACGCAATATTTAGATGAACTTTTAGATGTAGATGATATTTGCATTTCACCGCAAATGACATTTGCGTGCAAAATTGTAGATATGATCGATATATTCAAGACTATTTTATTTCAAGATTTTTCAACAATACCAGTTGTGGATGATTATAGGCGCCATGTCGATGAATATTTACGTATCATGGAAAATGTAGATAATTGCGTGAATGTATTATTTGATAGATATAATAGTGATCCTAAAACTAAATACAAAATCTTGGATGATGTAAATCCAGAGTTGGTAAAATCAATGAAGGCGTGCCTCTTTTTGATACTTTATAAAATTCACCGATATTTGAATGGGTATCTTTTAATAAAGGATAATTCAAAGAAGACGATATATTTAAAAGCGTCGTTATTCTTTAATTCTAGACATTCCAATGAATCTTTGTATAAAGAGTTGAAAAAATTCATAGCTGAACATTTTGCGTCATCATCTATTTCCGAAGAAAGCATAGCCGAGATTATACAAACAATAGTAATAAACCCAGGAGTATTAGAAGAATATCTATTAGAAAAGCCAACCAATATAAGGAAAAACGCATTTAGTTTGAAGAGTAATTTGGAAGATACGCATCCAAGATACGGGGATCCATTTTATTCATTGGTCTCCTATTTTAAATTTTTTGAGAATCCGGTGAAAACGGAAGAAACGTTCGATACAAAAGATTGGCTTGTTTATAAAGACATTGATATATATTCAAGTCAGTCGGATATTAAAGATGGAATTGTATTGATAGAGTTTCGCGCGTTTTTTAGAATGTTATCGGCTTATTTTAATGAGATTGCTGATAAAAAAATGTTGAAAAGTATGACCAAGGGGGCTTGTAATCGCGCACAGAAATCGTCGGCATCAAATCTCAATGCTTTTACTGTGGAAACATTAAAATTATTCGTGAAACATTATGATTCTTCGAAGCGTGTAGCCAAGAAAACGAAAAAGGAAAACGAGTTTATAATGCCTACAAAAAGCGCTAGGAAATTCACATTGAAAAAACGTTCCGCATCTGTATTTCCGGCATGGCAAATCCTAGAAAATTGATTTAAATATACATTTTATTATATAAATCAATCAAACCACAAATGAACTTTTATTCGGACGATATTATCAATGGAATAATCGACAACGAACCCATTGAAAATATCATCGATGCAATCGATTGCTATAAAGCACATTGCGATTATATAGTTGTAAAATATTCAATGCATACTATTGCACAAAAATATACCCTGAATATTTTGAATGAAACGGATAATAATGTAGTATATCATTGTCTAGATACGGAATTCGCGATGGACAATTGCCCATCTATTATGATATATCGAAAGATGAAAGTGAATTATGAAATACACTACTATATTTTGTTTACATGTACCAAGAGACAATTTCGCGGCCAAGGATATGCATCAAAATTATTGGATGGATTTATTGATAGAGTGAAGAACGAAAACGCAAACAAAAGGACATCTGTAAAGATATTACTTAGTTCGCTAGAATCAGCGGTTCTATTTTATGAAGAATATGGGTTTCGTTGGACAAAACAATCTCTTTCGGATTATCCGATATTGGCTAGATATGAGAAATACGAGGAAAAAAAAGAGTATTTTATAATGGAACTGCTTATCCGGTAATGTATAGCGATCATAAATTCTTTCTCTGATTGTTGACACCTTTGCTATAGTTTTTCTATATTCATAAAAAGCCTCCTGCGAGAATTGAACTCGCGACCTTCAGTTTACAAGACTGATGCTCTACCACTAAGCTAAAGAGGC
>VFLE01000190.1 GCA_009885205.1 Candidatus Shapirobacteria bacterium
ATAAAAGGAGGGATCTTAAGGGTCTGGAATTCGCGAAGCGAATTCTGATGACCTTGGTTCCCTTAAACCTTGGTTCCCTTAAACCTTGGTTCCCTTAAACCTTGGTTCCCTTATAAAAGGAGGGATCTTAAGGGAACCTTGGTTCCCTTAAACCTTGGTTCCCTTAAACCTTGGTTCCCTTAAAATTGAACCTTTTTGTTATCTTTCAATAAAGACAACAAAAAGCAACTTAAAATGAGAACTTATAAACTTGCAAATGGCGACATTTACCAAGGACAAATGCAAGACGGAAAACGTCATGGCAAAGGTAAGTTAACATATGACAACGGGAACATATTCGACGGCCATTGGGAAAACGATCAGCGAAATGGATATGGAGAATATCAATGGATCGATGGGGATTGTTACAACGGATATTGGAAAGACCACATGTTTCATGGTCAAGGAACAATGGTCTATGCCACAAAAAACGAAAAATACGAAGGCGAATGGAGTTGCGACCATCCGGAAGGGCATGGCGTTTACCATTATAAAAATAATACTGTTTATACCGGACAATGGCATAACGGAAAACGCCAAGGTCAAGGAACATTGATGTGGGCCGATGAGAAAGAATATTACAAAGGCGAATGGTCAAATGGAAAATTGACAGGTTACGGAATTTACCAATACGCAAACCTTTTGCGATATGAAGGAGAACTAATCGACGGAAAAGAAAACGGGTTTGGCAAAATGACTTTCCCCAATGGAGATAAGTTTTGCGGAAAATTCAAAAACGAAATTGCGGTAAACGGCGTCATTTATTACTTGAATGGAGATATTTACGAGGGAGAATGCCGCGATTTAATTCGACATGGAAAGGGCGTCATTGAATATGCGGATGATTCCGTATACAGCGGGACATGGCTGAATGATGTAAAGCATGGTAAGGGATGCTTTGCATGGGCGCCGGAATTTGACGAGGAGGGCGTATTTAAGTCGCCGTATATAACAATGGGTCGATGGAACGACGGAAAATATTGTGACCAATCGTATTATCATGCAGTTTACCAATAGGGGGACCCAATGTCATCAGAATTCTCATAAACCCCTCATTTTCCCTTAGAAAGATAAAAGGAGGGGTCTGGAATTCGCGAAGCGAATTCTGATGACCTTGGTTCCCCTAAATTATTCAACCGTCACAACTTTCGCCAAATTTCGCGGGAAATCCGGATTATGCCCCTTTTTCAAAGCCAATTGATAACTGATCAATTGTAAATAGACATTGGCCAATACACCCCCAAATGTCGAATTTTTATCCACCATAAAATCGCATTCCTCCTGATCCGAAATTAAAATCACCGCGGCTTCCCGAGCCAATACCTCATTCTTCGCATTCTGATTTTTATCGCGATTTTCCGGTCCAATATCCAACAAAATAATCGGTACATCTTTTACGATGAGCGCAAAAGGGCCATGTTTCAATGCAGAGGAAGAAAATCCTTCCGCGTGTAAATATCCAATCTCTTTCAATTTCAATGCCCCCTCTTTTGCAATCGCTTCTTCTTTTCCCTTTCCCAACAAAAAAACAGAATTAGTATTCAACAAAAAATCAAACCCATCTTTTTTTACAACTTCATACCTGTCCAAGATAGCCTGGATATCAAACGATAAATTGTGCAAATCGCGTATTATTTTTCTGCGTTTCTCCAAGCACGTATTATAATTTTGTGAAAACCAGACGGCAATCATAGACAAAATAACACACTGAGAAGTGAACGATTTAGTCGACGCCACCCCCACCTCTCTACCCGCATTCAGATATACGCCACAATCCGATTCGCGCGCAATCAAAGAATCCACTACATTCACTACCCCAATAGAAATAACGCCGTATTCTTGTGTAATATGAATGCATCTATGCAAATCTTTTGTTTCTCCCGATTGGGATAGCATGATGCATGCAGTCTTGCCCCGTTTTGGTATATCTTTTGCATTAAATTCTGCGCCATCATAAATCGAAACGGTTTCGAATATATCCAGTGATTTAAAAATATCCAATGACCACATCCCCGCATAATAAGACGTTCCGCAGCCAAGCAAAATCAAATGGTTCACATCCAAAAGGCGTTCTTTCAAAGAATCAAGTCCGCCCAATTTTACAGATTCCAACGTGTCAATCCTCCCCCCATTATTAATCGCCCGGCGAACGGCATCCGGTTGTTCAAATATCTCTTTTAGCATCCAATTGTCATAATTCGCGGGGGTCAATTCAATATCCGAATAGACCTTTTTTTTAATCGGATAATCATGTACATTTTTGCTATATACAATATCCCCATTCAGTTTGGCAATTTCGATAATATCATGATTGTCCAAAACAATATACGTCTTTATATAATTCGAAAACGCAATTTGCTCAGACACCACTAGAGCCATTTCCCCGTCTAATCCCAATAATAAAGGGGACCCATTCCGGGTTATCCACATCCGTTCCGGAAAATCGCAATGAAGAATAATGAGTGCCCAGGTTCCGCGCAGTCGGGTTACGGCGATTTTTATCGCCATATTTACCGAATTCCCTTCGTCTAAATATTTGCCAATGAGGATAGCAATGACTTCGGTGTCCGTTTGTGATTTGAAGACATATCCTTCGTTTATTAGTTCGCTTTTTAATAACACGTAATTTTCGATTATTCCATTATGCACTAAAGATATGCGATTTTTATTGTCATGATGAGGATGAGCATTTACATCCGTTTTACCGCCATGTGTAGCCCATCGTGTATGCGCAATGGCAATATTCGAATAGACATTGTTTTCTACCAATTTTTTATTCAATATATCGAGAGAATCATATGTATTAGTCGAAGCGAATTTAGTTGTTACAAAAGCACCCTCGTGAATGCATGATACTCCCACTGAGTCATATCCTCGATTCTGTAATAGTTTTAATCCGGACAAAATATAATCGCGATATAGATCGAATCCTAAATAACCAACGATTCCGCACATCTATTATCTCTCTATATATAAGAGTTGTCTATAAATGAATACGATTATTAACCGCAAGGACGCCGAAATAATCGAGTATTTGCAAACAAATATGAAAATTAAATCCGTAAAAAAAGACGAATTTGGAGAAGTATTTACCCCGTTGTCCCTCGTCAATGAAATATTGGACCAATTGCCGCGTGCCGTTTGGTTAAACAAAGATGCGAAATGGTTAGATCCGGCGGCGGGAATGGGGCACTTTTCCGCCGTGATTTATTTACGATTGGTTAAATCACTGGCCAAACAAATTCCCAACGAAAATGAACGCAAAAAACACATTCTTACGAATATGCTTTATATGGTCGAGCTCAATCCGGAAAACGTACACAAACTACGCCGATTCTTTGGGTCCAAGGGGACAAATATTTCCCTCGCCGATTTTTTAGAAGAAAGCGAGAAATGGCGGCGGGACCTGGGACAAACGACGTTTGATGTAGTAATTGGGAATCCTCCGTTTCAAGCCAAAAAAACGGCAGTATATAAAGGCGGAACAGGGAAAAGTATATTATGGGATAAATTTATTGTCGCTATTTTATCTGGTGATACGGCGGCTCTTATTAAGGGTGGATATTTGGCTTTTTTGACTCCTGCAGGTTGGCGCAGACCCAACTCGGATCTTTATACCTTGATGACGCGCGAAAATCGTCTCTTATTTTTGCATATTTATGGCATGGCAGATGGAGAAGCGCTCATGGGCGTTTCCACTCGATTTGATACGTATGTTATTCAACGCGATGAGGAAGCGTCTTATAAATCAACCGTAGTGGATGAACACGGCAAACAATACAAATTGTTTGACGTTTTAAAATGGCCGTTTTTACCGAATTTTGCGTTCGATGCAATCCGGAAATTATTGGTCCCCAAAGAGAGGGGGATTCCGGTATTGTTCGATTCTTATACTTACGATGCGCGACGATTATCCGAAAAACAGACGGCGAAACATAAATATCCGATCGTTCATGGAATTACACAAAACGGTCTCGGCATAAAATATGCCGAGAAGCGAGATACTGCCCAATTCGGCGTTTCCAAAGTATTATTGAATTTCAATGAACGGCAATATCCGTATAACGATTTCGCCGGGAAATATGGAATGTCTCAGCTTACGTTTGGCATTCCAATTACCTCCAAAAAACAGGGAGAGAAATGGATAAAGGCGATTGAGAGCCCGGCATTTGAAGAGATTCTACGTGCAACTAAATGGGGTGTGTTTCAGACCGATTATCGCATGTTTCAATATTTCGATCCGACATTGTATAAACGCCGCGAATTTTCCAAGGCAAATAAAACGGTGAAAATTGGAAACCGAGCGTCGCTGAGGAAAACCAAGAAAAAATAATGTGTTTCAATAAAACTCGAGCGAGGAAGGGGTCTCGGGAACCTACGGTTCCCCTACAATATAAAGAAAAAGGGAGGGGTCGTAGGGGAACCGTAGGTTCCCCTACATTAGACGTCCATATACTTCATCGTCTCTGAAAAACAACAATGCAAATACAAAATTCCCACTTCACATATCTCCCCATCAATCTTATTCATAAATTTGGCGAATTGAGTTTCAGGCGATCGGTTTCCGTTATCATATTGAAACTGTTTCAAATATTTACATTTTACGGCAAACATTCCCAGTACACAATCGTCCTCCATAAATAACATTTCGGCCACATTGTAAAATTTGATAAATGCATCATACGTCTCTTGATTTGCCTCCACGTATTTGAAAAACACATCGTTAAGAGGAGAATACCTTCCAGTAATTTTTATCACCATATCGTCGTCTTTTATATCATACGTTTTAATTACCGACTTGATATCATTTAATTCATTGATGCCCTTATGTTGAAACCGTTCGTCATTATTTTGCGTATAATGAACCGGTATACCAAAATCGTCTAAAAATGTTTTACGGGGGCCATTGTTTTCAACAATAATCGCTTTCATAGAGCTTGGTAAAAGAGATAACGTTTTTTTTATATTTTCGGCATATTGCATCATTCGGTTTTCGGCCATATTTTTTTGATTGACTAAATATTTATTTGATATCGACGTTGTTATAATCAAATAAATCATATTTACAGTGTCGTTTTATTTTTGTTTTACGAACCGAACGCTTATTCACAACTCGGTTTGGTATGTTAAGGGAAAAAAGGTTCCCCTAAAACTTTTTCTTTATTGAAAGGGGATGGAGAAAAACTGTTTCTCCTATGTATAAGATTTTTCCAATAGGCCATACTCAATTTCTCTAAATTCGAGGGATTCATCATATCCTTAAATTCTTCTACTTTGGCTTTCATGTTCTCACTATTTACATCGGACCAATCTTTTACAATCCATACCGGCAAGTCTAAAAACACGCTGTCTATAGGAGACGTTTTCACAATAGGAATGCATCCTAGTGCTAAAGCCTCCCATGTGCGATGACAATCCAATCCATTTCCATGCGGAGATGCAACAAAAGCGTATTCTGACTGTGTTTTCCAAGTCATAAGCCGATCTACCTTTTCCGTTTCGTAAAAAATGCACTCTCTCGGAATTTTTTGAATGGCCTCTCGTCTATCTCCCGAGAATTTAGTATCCATTTTGAAATGAAAATTCGAATAAGCTTCCAATTTGCGGTCTGATATAGGTTTGGCCATGGACAAAATTGACTGTGCTATTTTTTCTTGGTCCAAGGGAGATGATTTCGCCCCCCATTCGTGATCTTGCGTCGAAAGTGTATGATAATCCATTCCGATGGGAATTTTTGTCAATTTTGGATGTTCTCTTACACAATTTTGAGAATACCAATGAATTATTTTGTCTGATTCGATGAATTGTAAAAATTCTGCTTCTGAATGAAATAAATCGGTAGGGCAACTCTCGTCACAATCTCCCGTTACCAGAATGAATTTCTTCATTTTTGGAAATGTTTCTTGGATGAAATGCGGAATCGCGGATGAGCATACATAAATCGAATCCCCCTCTTTCAAACTGTTAAAAAAGTATCCGTATACAAAGCGTATTGAAGAGTGTGGATCCACACTATAGATAGAACACGATTTCATAATACCTCGGGAAGAAACAATTTGGCAATCGGCTTCGGACATTATATAAGAAATTTGTATACTTTTTATATAATTTTTACCGCACACCTTTTTTTTTCCTAAAGAAAAAACATTTTTCTCTTTTTTGTTTTTCTTTGTTTTTTGGATTTTCTTTGTTTTTTGGATTTTCTTTGTTTTTTGGATTTTGTTCCAAAAAATCTACTCTTGTCTTCTGTGGAAGGAGTCTGGTTATTACGATAAGGTGTGTGTAATCCCTGTATTCCCAACTTTAATCGTTGTTGTCCTCTTATAAATTCGTCTTCTTTTTGCCCATTGCCATACAATTCGACAAACTTATTAAATTTGCCTATAATTTCGTCTTTGTCTTGGCAAAAGTTGTTTCCACAATGTTTGTTATACATGTAATCAAGGCCCTGTTCAAACCATTGTATAGGTCGTTGATTAAAATACGTATCTGGCGTACCTCTAGTAAAATAAGCATCTAACTTTGTTTTATCATCATTAGTCAAATTGATGTTCATTATATATTATATATAGAAAATAACGCTCAAAACCAAGGTTTCAATTCTAATTGTTTATAATTTCTATCATGGTGCATCGGCAAAGACAATGGTACGACTAAAGAACTCTGGTCCTGTAAATATTTCATATATCCCATGGTTTCACCGTATACAGACGGTACTGCATAATCCCAAACAAATTGATTCAGACGTTCGACCTGACCGGTAACATCTGTCTCACGATGTTCCGCATATTGTAAATAAATGCTTCGCATGATTGTTTTCAACGTATCCATATTTTGCGGAGGGATAACAAATTGTTGATTGGAAAGATTATATACGCCCGCGCGTATGCCGTTTTGTATTATTTGGGCATTTGCCGGGGAGAAAAAAACTTGCGCTAAAACATTGTTCTCCCATTCTCCCGTAAGTGCTTCGCGATATTCAGTCGCTTTATTTTTTATGGCGATTCGTTCGGTCATCTGGAATCGCGCATCCGGATTCATCGGTTCAATAATATTCACGCGCCCGTTGTATTTCCCCGTTTTTAAAATGCTTTCTTCATTATCACTCGTCGGTGTAAATTTCAATGAATTCAGGAGCATTTCTTTATACTAGTGAAAGATAATTTTTTATCATTTTCATTTAGGCAACAATATCTAATGGCATAATATACTATACTATGAATTCATTCCAAGTTATTGTATTATCTATCGCCGTTGTTATTCTTATTTTGGTTCTCACATTTGTAGGCGTATTAATGAGCAGAACGACCGGCTCTACTGTGTTTCCTCCCACCGCAAACGAT
>VFLE01000138.1 GCA_009885205.1 Candidatus Shapirobacteria bacterium
GACACACTTACGGATGAACAACAAAAAAGAATAATAGAACACATGGGCGAAATTTACATAACAGAAGATAAATATCGTTTACATGCTTGTTTAGATAGCAGAGCTGAACCATATCAAAATGAAGGTGTTCATAATATATGGCACATTGCATTAGAAAATGAATACTATTTTAGAAATTACGGAATATATGCGAATGGTGGTCTTTTGGTAGAAACCACCAGTAAACGCATGTTGAAAGAATTATCTGGAATGCAGTTAATAGAGTAAAAATTAGGTATGTTATCATGTAAAACGCACATTTTACATGAGAACTAGGGGAAACCTATGGTTTCCCCCTTATCATGAGAAATTGATTCTAGCAAAAACGAAATAGAATTATATATCCTGATTTTATACAAACGATTCCAAGATAATATGGATGAAGCAATCATATGGAAAATTATCGATTCGCATTTCCGCGACAATCCCCAAGCTTTAGTAAGACATCATATCGATTCGTTTGACGATTTTTACAAGACCGGCATTTTTACTATTTTCAAAGAGAAAAATCCGGTACGAATTGCGTCTCAAGAGAACGAAAAAACGGGCGAATACAAAACCGAGTGTAACCTGTATTTCGGAGGGAAACAGGGAAATCGATTGTATTTCGGAAAACCCGTGATTTATGATGAAGAAAACGCGCATTATATGTTTCCAAATGAGGCCAGATTGCGAAATATGACATATGGCATGACCATTCATTACGATATCGAGGTTGAATTTATTACACGACTGAATCCAGGTGAAGCACCCACTCTGATTGGTGAAGAAGAAGAAAAAGAAGAAGATTCGGATAAAAACATAACCCCATCGGAAGCGGCAAAACAGCGCGACGCTATAAAAATATCGCTTGATAGCACCGGATCTGTCCAGACGCATTTAGTTTTATTGGAAAAAATTTACTTGGGCAAATTTCCCATTATGTTGCAGTCGGATTTTTGTGTTTTACAAGGCGTACCAAGACAGATGAGACATACTATGGGAGAATGCCGTAATGATTTGGGAGGATATTTTATAATTGACGGAAAAGAAAAGACGATTGTTGCTCAGGAAAAATTCGCCGACAACATGTTATATATTCGGGCAATAGAAAACGACAAATATTTATATTCGGCAGAAATACGCTCCGTTTCGGAAAATGCGTCCAAGCCAATTCGCACAATGTCGGTCAAATTAGTGGCGCCCTCTCCCTCTTATACAAATCTGAATATTGTGGTGAATATTCCCAATGTAAGGAAACCGGTCCCCCTATTTATTGTGTTTCGTGCTCTCGGAATTTTATCCGATCGAGAAATTATATCCTATTGCCTTTTGGATATGGAAAAATACGAATCGATGGTAGATCTGTTTGTCCCCTCTGTGCACGACGGCGCAAACATCTTGGCACAACATACGGCGTTGAAATACATCGCCACGTTGACCAAGGGGAAAACGGTAAATCATGCGCTCGAAGTATTATCCGATTATTTTTTGCCCCATATAGGTGAATTGACCTATAGAAAAAAGGCGTATTTTCTAGGAAATATGGTGTTTCGCCTATTGTCTGTTTATACGGGAATTGAATCGCCTACGGACCGCGACAATTTCAAATACAAACGTGTCGAATTAGTGGGGTCTTTATTATATGATTTGTTTAGAGAATATTGGAATATTCAATTACGCCAGGTATATTTACAATTTGAGAAAAAACTCTATTACAATCCGATGTATGAAACCTCGCTTTTTACCCTCATTATGGATAATTATCGCGATATATTCCGCGAAAGGACCTTGGAAAAGGGGTTTCGAAAAGCATTCAAAGGAAATTGGGGGGCACAAACTCATACCAAACGGATAGGAATTATCCAAGACGTTAATCGGCTGTCTTTCAATTCGGCGCTGAATCATTTGAGAAAAACCAATTTACCCTTGGACTCAAGTGCCAAACTCGTGGGTCCACGTCTATTGAATGGATCACAGTGGGGATTCCTGGATCCGATTGATACGCCCGATGGAGGAAGCATCGGTTTACATAAACATTTGGCCATTTCGACGTATATTACACGTGGCATGTCACGCGAACCCATGATTGAATGGGTTCGTGAAAAATGGGGGATGAAATTGGTGGAGGAATATTCGCCAATCATTTTGTCGAGAATGACCAAAGTAATAATTAACGGAAATTGGATAGGATCGGTAAATGAGCCGATCGAATGTGTGCAAATATTTCAATTGTATAGACGAAATGCGTTGATTCCTATTTTTACGAGCGCGGCCTTTGATATTAAATTAAACACGATTTTTGTATATACTGACGCGGGCCGTCTATGTCGGCCCATTTTTTATCGCGATGGACAGACCGGACGCACCTCTTTTTATAACAAAGAAATCATGAAAATGATTGAATCGGGGAATTTTTCTTGGGAACATCTTATTACTGGATTTAATGAAAAGAAGAAGGGATTGAAATTTGATGCGACCGAAATGAGGATGTACTTATTGTCTGAATTATATGAGGGCGTCCAAGACGAAACCAATCCCGCAAAAATACAAAGATTTATCGACAAAAAAGCGATTCTGGATTATATTGATACGAGCGAGAGTGAAACGGCGATGATATGTTTAGATGTGGATGAATTCGATCAAAGTGTCCGTAATGAACCGGGAAGTGAAGAAAGACGGCTTGAGAAAAAAGCGGAAAAGAGGAAAATCTTTACCCATTGTGAAATACACGAGTCTTTTATTTTTGGAATGATGTGTAATATGATTGTGTTTCCCGAAAATAATCCGGCTTCCCGAAATTCGTTTTCATGTGGCCAGAGTAAACAGTCGTGTTCTATGTATCATACAAATTATCAGGTGAGAATGGATAAGACCGCGGTCGTTTTGAACTATGGTCAGATACCTTTGGTAAAGACGCGATATTTGGATTATATTCAACACGAGGAAAACCCCTATGGTGAAAATGCGATTGTGGCAATTATGTGTTATACTGGATATAATGTAGAAGATGCGGTTTTGATAAACGAGGGGGCATTGAAGCGCGGACTATTCCGCACCTCTTATTTTACAACATACGAAGCACATGAGGAAAAAACGGAAAGAGAAAATAGGATGCTCAATAAAACATTTATGAATGTAGAATCGAATCCGTTGATTGTGGGAACAAAGCCGGGGTATGATTATAGTCAGTTGGACAAATATGGCGTAATTCGCGAAGGGACAATTGTAAATGATGAGACGGTCTTGATCGGACTTGTGTCCGTCGGCTCTTCGCCGGCGGGGAGCGCAATAACCATAGAGGCTGAATATCGCGATGATTCAAAAACACCCAAAAAGGGGCAAGTGGGGGTTGTAGAGAAAACATTTATTACGGAGGGTGAAGAAGGAAACCGAATTGCCAAAGTCAGAATTGTGGAACAGCGCGTACCTTCCATCGGAGATAAAATGGCGAGTCGTGCGGGGCAAAAAGGGACGATTGGATTAATTATACCGGAGCGTGATATGCCGTTTACTAGCGCGGGAATCCAGCCGGACATTATTATAAACCCTCACGCAATACCGAGTCGCATGACGATTGGTCAATTGATTGAATGTGTGACGGGGAAAGCTTGTGCGATCTATGGTGGATTTGGTGATTGCACCGCGTTTGTAAACAAGGGATCGAAAACGGGCGTGTTTGGTGAATTATTGACCAAGGCCAATTTCCATTCTTCGGGAAATGAGATTTTGTATAACGGCATGACGGGGGAACAAATTGAATCGGAAATTTTCATTGGACCGACGTATTATATGAGATTGAAACATATGGTAAAAGACAAAATAAATTATAGAGCACAGGGTCCAAGAACGGCGCTAACCAAACAGCCGGTAAGTGGTCGCGCGAACGACGGGGGATTACGTATAGGCGAGATGGAACGCGATAGTATAATATCACATGGGGCGACCAATTTTTTGCGTGAGTCAATGATGGAGCGCGGAGATAAATCGTATGCGGCCATCTGTAATAAAACGGGAATGTTATCCATCTATAATCCGGCAAATAATCTGTTTATGAGCCCGATGGCGGATGGACCCATACGGTTTTCCGGATCTTTTGAAAGCAACGACTTGCGGGTTGAACATGTTACAAAATACGGGCGTGATTTTAGTGTTATTTGCATTCCCTATTCCTTGAAATTATTGGTCCAAGAATTACAAACGATCAATGTACAAATACGAATTATTACAGAAGACAATATAGAACAAATTGAAAATATGTCATATTCGAATAATATAGAGGATCTTTTACAGCTAAAAGGTGTCGGTCCGAACGGTTTGATTCGTATTATTAAAGAAAGCATTTCGAAAAAACATGGGAATATTCTTAGAGCCCCCGCGGACATATACACGCCCGAGGTTTCGCCTACATATCCGACTGATGTATCTCCGGCGTATCAGCCTTCCGTATTGGATGAAATTCCAGATTCGCCGAGCTATGTTCCTTATTCTCCTATGTCCACTTCTCCCGATGATTTTTATTCGCCCACTTCTCCGGAAGAGGGTCCGACGAATGAAGAAAGACGGGCCCAGGGGCAGCAAATATATTCGCCCACTTCTCCAGAAGAGGGTCCGACAAGTGAGGAAAGACGGGCCCAAGGTCAGATGGGGGGATCTGATTTTGAAGTAGGGGATCGAGTTTTTTTACGGGGCGGAAATGCAAGACCTTGGCAAATTGCCAAAGGGGGGGACAAATTTATGACTATTGCCGCATTAGATACAACCGGATTAACAAAAGATCAGCATATTAAAGTGGTGGGCGGTGGGGAAATATATAAATCGGATAATGTCGTTTATAATAATAATAATAATAATATGAACCAGTTTGGTGGCGGAATGCCGATGCAATTTAGCGGAGGAGGGGGAGGAATGCCGGCTTTGTCGGGAGCGACGGCGCCAATACAATTTACGTTTGCGCCCAAGATTATAACGGGAGGAAATGACAATTCGGTGGGCGTTGATCCTGTTTCATCGGAACCGTTGATGGGGGGTGAACTCCAAGATATTGTTGTGAGACAGGATATTGCAAAAGGCATGGTGGATGGCGGAAACAATTCCAATAATATAATAAGCGGCGGCGCGCCGTTGGAAAAAGATTTCAACAAGGGACTTTTTATAGTAAACAAGGGGAATTAAAGAGGCCGGACCCTCAAGATGATAAAATTGATATAAAAGATAATAAAAATAAATGATGGTATTATTGTATACATGTCTACCGTAAGTAGTCGCATTATTAGTATTTACAAATCGAGAAACACGATTCTCGAATTGTTGGAGCAGCAAGATTATAGCGTCGACGATTATCTTGGATTTAGCATAAATGAAATCGACGCGATGCTCATGAATTCTCAATTGGATATGTTGGTAAAGCACAAAAATGACGAGCGAAAAATATACGTAAAATATTATTTTACGAATAAACAGACGACCAAACAAATAAAAGCCGCCGTCTTGGACGATATTATTGAGGATTTGTATTCAATCGAAGAGATTTTGACCAAGAAGGATACCTTGATTATTATTATTGACGATGAACCGAATGATACTATTTTGGCGCGTATGAAATATTTATACGATCACGATGGCATATTTGTGGTCATACACAATATTCAGCGTCTTCAGTTCAATATATTGAAACATACACTTGTTCCGGCAATTTCAATATTGACCGAAACGGAAACCGCCGAATTCATGAAAAAGTATAATGTGAAGGATTTGTCGCAATTGCCCGAGATTTCGCGATTTGATCCTCAGGCGCTAGTTATCGGGCTGCGTCCGAGGCAGATTTGTTATATTAAACGCGATAGCGTGACGGCGCTGAAATATGATTATTATCGCGTATGTGTTTAGATAGCAGGGAACCCTCCCTTTTCTTCATCGGTGTAAATATTTTTGCAATGTTATTATTTATTTTTATTCTCTGAAAAATCCAAGAATAAAATTCCAGTAATCTACCGTTTTAGAGTAGTTTATATTATTAAGGTTAGGGTAAGGAAACGATCATTTGAAAGATTAATAAAAATTGAATCTTTTGCATAACAATTTTATATATCATACAAATATAGAAGGGGAATAGTATGGAAAAAAATAATAAAAATAATATTGTTCAAAAATTAGCGCACAGTTTAAGCAAACTGTTCATTAATTCGAATATTGCAAAAGTTGCACCATTGATGGACGAATGTGAAAATGGAAGTGGCGGCAAATTTTTGGTTGATAACGAAAGTAGATGCGATGACGAATCTACTGTATGTCTAACGCTCTCCACTTCTCTTTGCACCAATACTAGCATGGAGGGCGACTTTGCCGATGATATTACTTTTGTTCCTGAAAACTTTACAATGATTTTATTACTTGGCACGGGAACATATGGATCAGTCTTTCTTGCTGAATATTACGACAACTTAAAAGTAACCAAAGAAAAACAAAAATACGCTATTAAGAAATTATCAAAGAGTTGTATTAATCCCGAAAATATTAAGCAAATAATGGACGAGAAAAATATACTCGAAGAACTAGATAATCCATTTACATTAAAATTATACGGCACTTGCCAAACAACCGACGAGTTGTTTTTAGTAACCGAACTGTTAGAGTGCGGCGAGTTGTTTTCGGCGATTTATGAAAACGAAAAACTGACAAATGAAGCGTGCATATTTTATAGTACATGTATTATACTAGGGCTTGACCATATACACAGCAAAGGCATTGTGTTTCGCGACTTAAAACCCGAAAATATTATGATTGATTCAATGGGATATCCGCGAATAGTTGATTTTGGATTATCAAAACATCTACCGTCGATTGAGGTATGTACGGATGGGACGATTCGCAAAAAAACACACTGTACAACGTTATGTGGAACTCCGGAATATTTTGCTCCAGAGATAATATTTGGAAAAGGTTATGAATATGCGGTTGATATATGGGCATTGGGGGTAATAATGTATGAAATGATAATGCGAACTACTGTTTTTAAGAGTGCCCGTGGCCGCAAAACGAAGCATGAAGACGATTTGTCACAAATGTTTACGAATATAGCCATAACCCAAAAAAACGGCATATTATTATCAAAAAAAGTAGATATTTTACCACATGCACGTAATTTGATTACACAGCTTCTTTCGGGAGATCCAAAAAAACGGCTAGCGGGAGAAGATATGCCAGGATCTCTTCTCAACCATGAGTGTTTTTCAACAATTAAGAACAATGTGAACGATATATATAATCGCTCGTTTATGCCGCCGATTTTACAGCCCAAATATGATGGAGAATATAATTTTACAAACACGAGATATGTGAGTATATATCTTGGAGACCAAGAAATATTCAAGGATTTTTAAGGAAAATATTGCCGATAAACGAGAAAATTATTATTATTATTATACTATAATAATGGATAATTACACGAAACATAAATGGTCTGATCCTGAACTGAAAGTTGTGTGTAGCATTTGTCAATTACTAAAAAATGATGAGGATCGTATAAGAACACTGCTCCTCATATTTCCAGATTATTCCATGGCAACTATAGGATCGATAGTGAATAGATACAATTCCTTATTTAACAACAAGTCGGGTTGTTGTTGCTGTGTTATTGTTTGAAATATTCATCGACGTAAAGGGTATGTGACCTTGGTTCTCTTTGTTGGTGTTTTAGGGGTCTGGAAATTCAGACTCCCCTAACCCTAATATACTGGTATATAGTATATATAGATGTCCTACAACTCAGACAAAATTTCCCTATCTTATTCTCCCCAAGATTTTTTTTATTTAGACGCAGGAAAAGATATGCCAAGTGAAAGTTATTGCACAGAACGTAAGAATTCGCCATATGATTGCACAGGATATACGGACGCAAATTACGAAATGTGTTATCAGCAAGAATTATGTCAAAACAAAGAACTTGTGGAAACCGTGATAAAAAAAAGAGACACTCATGCAGAATCGAACGCGAAATTGGATGACGTATATGGTCAATATATGAATGAATATATGAAAACGGTTAATTTAGGAGTCGCTATCATTATAGGGGTCATTTTTGTATTTTATAGACACTAGATCTTTTACTATTATTAGAACGAAAAAGCGAGTAAAAATATGTTTGGTATATATAGTTTAACTAATGGTTACATTACATAAAGAAAATGGATATTATTCAATCCTGAAAGAGGGATTTACGCCGGCGCCGCTCGATTTGCAGAAACCAAGAAACATTTACGACATGGAAAATAAAGTGATGCAAAATGTAAACAATTTCCAAATAAAATATGCCCGATTTATGCGATGCAATAATCCGAATATAGCGCCAAGTGTAACAAACCCGTCGTGTGATTTGAATTCTTTCGACAGCGTTTCCAATTTAGACACATCGTATAAAAATGTGATGTATTCGATCGACGATTTGAATGCAGCATTGAATACGATTAGTAAAGGACCAGGGACTTCCGCCACACCATTGGCGCATGACGACATCAAAAACAATATTACCGGATTATCGTCCAACGGAACCACAAATTTGTATGACCAAATAAAGATTTTAAGAAATAAACTGGATGCCCGCTTGGATTCTCTCTATAACGAAGAACGCGCTGGACCCGAATCTTCGGCGACACGATTAGACTCGACTATCTATGCAAATACATTATGGATCATTTTAGCAACATGTTTAATATACTATGTAATCGTGGAACTCTGATTTTTATTATATGCATAAGTATATAAGTATATAATAAATGACAACTAAAGACACAAATACAAATTTATATACACATGCTCGGTTGGATGATTTCGTGAAAAATTTCCAGGCATGGTTTAAAGATAGTCCGATAAATCCCGACAATCCGGGAACTGGAGGAAATTATAAATATTTTTCTTTTGTGCCTTCTCCCAATGCAATACATCTAGTTAATATTGGTCGCATACCATTTGACACAAATTATCCGAATAATTTTGTACAAATGAATACGACCACGCAAAACGGAAACACGGCCAATGTAAATACGCCGCTTGGATGGAAAATGCAATTAGGCAATATTTACGCAGACATGAAAGCGAATGATATAAAGACAATAAATACGAAACAGATTCAACCGGGGCTGTCCTATCAAATAATAAAATTGCCGGTAAACACGGTTTCACAGGGCAATAGTCCGGGTGTTGACATTTCCACTTTTTCTGATCTAGGAATAGGGAGCACATTGGGATCTAAATCCACTTTTTTGGAATATATGAATTTGCCGACTGTAAATTGGGTCGATTTGTTTTTACAAAATTACGAAAGTATGGGATCTAGACAAATCGCCACAATTATAAATGAAGGGGTCTCTGAAAATATCGATTTATCGATGATCGGGAAATCGGCCCCCCTAAATCAAATGTCGGTGTATCAAAATTCGTTTGTTGGAATTGAATGGTTTGGCTATTTTAAACCCCCACATATCGGAAGTTATACATTTACCATAAATTATGGGGATTCCGATTATTGTTTATTTTGGTTAGGGAATAAAGCAATATGTGAATATGTAGTAGGAAATGCGGATATTACAAGCAATAACACGGAATTCAAACAAAATATATTGGAGGACAATTATATTCCCATACGTATTCAGTATTATACTTCAAAACAGGCAGCAAATATACGTAAAATCAGTATTACTATTAAAGATAATGACAAAGCACAGGTTCTTTCGAGTCCCAGTTGTTTATTTACCATTGATGGCGGAAACTTTTTTCCGAGTTTTGTATACGCGGCATTTACATCCTCGGTTATTGATGATTTCAAAAACGGGAAATTCAAATGTTATGCATTTGGAACGGGCCAAGGTTCTGCTCAGGACTATTTGGCGTTTTATAGTTATTTGAAACAAAACAAAAAAGACATATTTGGCGGGAAATATGATAATGATACGCGTCTTGGAGGGAGTATTCCGGAATTTGGAACATTAATGAATGGAATCAATTATACAGATGGACGAGATCCAAGCAATCCAAATCCGAATATGTTGTCCATTTATCGCGTATATACAGACGTTCGAATGGGGCGGAATTTTCAGGTAGACGTGGGAAACAAGGTCGACGGACAGTATACGATGCGAGAATTATCACCCAATTTAGTAACAATCAATAATGAGTATACGGCGTTTCCCGATTATTATCCGACCGCTGAATTACCTATTACGCAAAAAAACGAAACGGATTGTATGACGGATTGTAATAATTCTCCGGATTGCAATTATTTTTACGCATATACGTCTCCAGACGGAAAACCATATTGCAGCGTTGGAAATAAAGTTACCCAGCCGGTTTTTAATCAAATCGCGACGGATTCCCAAAAGAATGGCTCTCTTTTTTTACGCGAAAACAAATTGGCCAAACCAACGGTGAGTCAGTGCATATCGGACGAAGTCCCTGGAGATTATAGCAAAATTTTGAATACCACGGAATATGACAATACAAATCCCTATTATAATTATACGATTTCCGAGAATCAGCTGAGCACTATAAAGGAAATAGGATATTGTGGCGATCCAAATATTCAACAGGCGATTGCCGATTATCAGCGCAGCAAAAAAGAAGCCAGCGATATATTATATAATATGCGTGATTATGATCAAACTGGAAATTGGCGCCCGATAAGCAGCGGTAGTTTTATTAAGCCGAATTTTGCGAAAGATTTACATAATTACTATTCGAATGCTGCGGGTGGCTCTCTTCTTAAAGAATCATTTCAGACGACGGATGCTGTATACGATACGCAATCAAATATAAACAATTTGAAAATGAGTCAAAACCAAATTTCGGCGAACAATACGGCAATCAATCAAAATTATGCAGATTTGTCGAATAAAATAATCCCGGATTATCTGAAACAGCGCGACTTATTGAATAGCGATAAGAAATATGATTTCAGTGGAAATGTGCTTCTTTATTTGAAAGACAAAAAAATCCCTTCGAAAGATGAACAGCGCATTATTGATTCGGCGGATGGTCAATTTTCGCAAAACTCGATATATCTTTTAGGCACAATTACAGTGACTACGCTGATCATTTTAGCTATATTTCTTGGACGTGACTAATTTAAGGGAACCAAGGTTCCCTTAAGATCCCTCCTTTTAC
>VFLE01000030.1 GCA_009885205.1 Candidatus Shapirobacteria bacterium
CAGAGCTGGGGGTCTCCCCTTGGACCCCAAGAGGCCTGGGATAGTTATATGAACGGAAATGGCACGAGTGGATTATCGCGAATGTTTTCGGCGTATAGTGTGGATGTTGCTGTGTCAAAAGACAATGTGGAACAAAATAAATATAGGCTTTTTTAGGGGGTGGAACCAATCAAAATCAAAATAACCGTACCGACGCCCGTTTTTTTTTACATTGACCACAAATATATTTATTTTTATTGTAACATTTTATACAACAAATATGGAAACAATCCAGTGTAATGAGAGATTTTGTATTTTTACACTGGTAACATACTTTTGCAATCTTTTCTGAATCTGAAAGAGGAGAGGGAATGATTTGCACATTGTCTCTGGACGTACATAATTTGCAACCAAACATTTTCGGTCGAAATCGGCGTTTACCTTATATATGTAAAATGAAATTATAATTCAATTTTCATGTAGACCAAACGCCCCTCTACAAAAATATAGTGTCTATATTATATTATACACTGTGTAAATGAGCAAACTGCCTGATTCTATTACGAATGGGATTAACTCAATAAAAGAAGCCGCCTCTAGTACCTATAATAGCATTTCCGAAAAGGCGTCCAATATTTCGACGTCGGTGAAATCTTCGATTAACGAATTTTCATCCAAATCGGCTACAGACGCAAGCAGCGAGTTTTTAGAATCCAATACCATTGTCGCCAAATTCGCATTTGTGATTCTCGTGCTCATTGCATTTTTATTTTTATGTAATTTAGGGATATTGATGATTGGGTATTTCACCTCTCCTTCTACAAATCCGTATTTAATATCGGGCACAGCAAACGGATCATCCGAACTAAAAATTACGCAAGATCCCAAGTTGAAAAATTCAGTTCCGATTGTTCGTTCTGATAACAAAGATTCCGGAATCGAATTCACATGGTCGGTTTGGCTCTATGTATTGAATATGGATACCCAAAACAATACCACCACATATCGTCATATTTTTAATAAAGGGAATCGCCCAACGACGGACAATGATGGAATTGCCAGTGTGAATAATGCCCCTGGTGCTTATTTCAAAATGGACCCTGCGACAAATCAATTGGTTTTACATGTGGTTATGGATACGGTGGACGCATCGAACGCTTATCAATATTTAGATGTACCAAATATCCCCATCCAAAAATGGTTTCATTGTGCTATCCGCCTTAAGAACAAAATTATTGATGTGTATATCAACGGAACGGTTACTGCTCGTCTCATATTGAATAGTGTTCCTCGCCAAAATTATTATGATGTGAATATATGCAGTAATGGGGGATTTAACGGAAACATTGCGGATTTGCATTATTATAATCGGGCGCTAAGTGTATTTGAGATCAACAATACGGTCGTTTGGGGACGCAATAAAAATATCAGCGTATCGTCGAGCGGCGGTGGGCAATCGGATGCCACCGGGTTCCCCTATTATTTGTCGAATTTATGGTATAGTACCAAATAAGGTTCCCCTTAAATGTATATATAATATAATGGCCGACGAAACACAAAACGTAAGTATTCTGGAAGAAGCGATCGAAATTTCCGAAAAAAACACTACCTCAAATCTTTGTGTAGAATATAAAAAATATCAGCAATACAATGTCCCATTGCCACGATTTACTCCCCTTTCCCCCTATATATCGAATCCAAATCTTACGCAATTCGATTTTGATATGCGACGAAAGGCGGAAGTATTACAATATCGATCATTACAAACCCAAGTAAATGGAACGACCAAAAACGGAAAATGGACACAATTAGTACAAAAAAGTGTATATCGTCCAAAACTACGAATATGTTCCAATCCGAGTGATGAATATTTAGCCACCCCCACGTCGTCGTCAGATGTTCCTGGACCTGTCATGAATTTATATTTAGATCCGGCTGTGCCGCTATACAATTATACGAAAACATATTCTTATGCCAGTGTTAATCCCGTGGATAATAAAAATACATGGGATTATGACGAAATTACGGACGTCATATACACTCCCAAAAAACTAAGTATTTGTTTTACGATTATTTATGATAGTACGAAAAAAGGCCGAACTACCTATTCTTTCCAAACGCCTCTTTCGCTTTTCATCTCGGGGGCCAAGACCGGACTTATTTCTCCTTCTTTGAAAAACGTGAGTAAAATGACGGTTCAAATAACGGGAGTAAAAGTTGTTCCGTTGTATGCTAATAGACCGATAAGATTATTACAGAATATAAATGTTAACTTGCCTTCTGCGCCGACTCTTGAAATAAATTTATCAAGCACGGGCGTTTTTTCCGCATCGAAATTTGTGGGAAATCTTATTGTTTCGGGGATATTATTATTTACGCAATATCAATATGTATATGATATCGGGTTACTATTTTCTCTCAATATAGTTCTGTATGATTCTGGTGGGTCTATTATCAGTGGTCAGAGTGATGTTACATTACAGCCATATGTCGTAAGCAATATAGATGAAGAATCAGATCGTTATTTTTTCAACGAGACAAATTGTAGTATTAATAATCCATCTTTGCCGACATTTGTTCCTTTTATGATTGAATCGTCACCTAGAAATGAGATTTTTACCGTTTAGGGGAAACCTAAGGGTCCCCCACCCTAATCCCCCTTCCTTTATCGGCCCGCTTTTTCATCCAAATCGGCAAATGACGCCGTTTTGAATTCTTTTTCCAAGGCAAGTTCCTGCCATTCCGGCAAAACGATATCAATATAGCTTCCTCCTCTTACCGTATCTTTTCCAAACATTTGCATATATACTTTTACATATTTATCTACATCTGTAAGCTCGCAATCCGTCATTGTAAAAGATATGGATATAGGCTTATACAATTTAGCATAATCATATAATTTTACACAGTCCTCCAAAATTTCATTCGCCGGTTTTACATAACTCATATGCAAAAGGGAATGGTTGTCATCGAGTCCAATAAAATACACGGCAAATTTGCGGGATTCTTCTACAGGGGGATACATTTTTTTAGCAAGTGCATCGAGTCGTTGCTGAAATTGTAAAAGTTCGAAATTCATTGCACGTTTTATTTAGTTGTCCTCCTTTATTTATGTATTTTTCCGTGAAAAACATAAATATTTATACCCCCCGTGCAATAAATCGTTGCGAATTATCGCTAAATCCGTCGCTTTGAAATCCCAATCTTGGATCAATGCAATACCACCGATCCTTTTTTTGTAAATCTCGCCAGACTTGATCATTCGCATAAATCCAGTGTTGTCCGGTGGATTCCAATAAGGGAACTGACCATTCGTATAATTCAATAAACGTATCATAATAATGAGAATTCACAATATATCCGGAGGCTGTGTTTGAAAAGAGGGCGCGTTTTAGAAATGAAATATCAGATACACCCTCTTCCAGCAGATTATAGGAAATAAAACAGACATCGAATTCGACGGCGGGGGGATCGAATAATTTTTGTAAAGTTTCTTCGAATTCTTGTTTTGTGGTAGTAAATACAAAATCGTCTTCTAATATCAGTACGTTTTTGTATCCCCTTTCCTTTGCAAGTTTGAGCACGTGCAAATGGCTTTTCCCACAACCGACGATTCCGTTTGGTGGCGGATACTCAATCGCTTGGAATCGCTCAGCGTTCAAGTCCATTTTTTCCAATTCTCGCTCAATTTCCGCTTTTCTGTCTTGGCGTTTGTCCAAGTTGATGTAAAAGATGGCGTCGATATTTTGGGACATAATACATAATTGTGCGATCTTATTTATAGAAGGGGAACCAAGAAGGGGAACCAAGGTTCCCCTTTGACCTCTCCTTTTCCCCATTTGACCTCTCCTTTTCCCCATTTGACCCCTCCTTTTCCCCATTTGACCTCTCCTTTTCCCCATTTGACCTCTCCTTTTCCCCCTTTGACCTCTCCTTTTCCCCA
>VFLE01000131.1 GCA_009885205.1 Candidatus Shapirobacteria bacterium
GGATTGCTTGTTTTTCGATAAGGCTCGATAAATGTTCTCACTATAGATATAATTTTTTGCAAATCTGAATATTCTTTTAATTTTTGTATTAGAGCTTTATTCTGGGGGTTTATTTTATTTGGATTCTCAATTGCGTCTAATGTTTGAATATCAATGCTGATTTCTTTTGCAGAATTATATATTTTATCAAATTCGCTCGGTAAAAATTGCAAAAAATCACGGGGCATTTTATCTGTGGATTCTTTTATCTTCATGACAATCGGTATGTAATCTTTGATTTCAGTAACGTTTCCAAAAAAAAATGCATACTGATCTTTTATTTTGGGCAAAGCGTCACTGAAATTTATCGAATCGGTAACCGATCTTATATATTTTTTGATATCGGGGTTGTCCAATTGTCGAGTGATATTGGCAGCGCTCTGTTGTCTTTTAACAAATTCGTCGCGAAGTTTTTTAAAGTTTGCCTGCTGTTCATGTATTTTTTTCTTGAGCGTTTCTTTTTGTTGAATTTCCCATTTATTATATTTGATAATCTCGTTTAGTAAATATCGATATGTAGTATCGTTTATAATATCGTTTATCCAGGTTAGTCGTGTAACTGTATAAATTCCAGACACCAGTCGTATGTATGAAAAACTGGATCCATTTTCGTCGTCAAATGTAAACTCCGAATTGGTGCTCGTATTTTTTTCGATGTTTGCGTCAAATGACGATTGTATATTATATTTGGTTGGAAAACTGGTTGGAAAAAAACATCCGAACATGCACATAATATTATATTTCGCATTTTCGTGTTTTTCTTCTTCGGTTGTTGCTATCGGCTGATTACGAAGCAACTTTGCAAAAAGATTGGAGTTAAAAAAATATTCGATGCGCATTTTGCTAGATTTTGCCGATTGTAATTTATCTACCGCGTATTTCGCGTCAAATGTAAATAGAGGATAATTCGACACGGCTCCCCCTACTGCTATATCTTCGGATTTATGTGTAGGTTCATCTCCACCTCCCTTTGTTTTATTTATGGGTGGAAAATAGAATAAGTTTTTTGTTAAATATACTTTAGTAGGTCTGGGGAGGTTCAAATCTAATACAATTCGAAGTGTTTCTATTTTTGCATTCATACTTATATTATCCAAAGAATATAATTCAAAGGTCAAATGTCAAAGGGAACCAAGGTTCCCTTTGGATCCCTCCTCTAAAAGGGAGGGGTGAAGGGTTCCCTGCAATATAAAGAAAAAGGGAGGGGGTGAAGGGTTCCCTGCAATATAAAGAAAAAGGGAGGGGTCCAAAAGGAACCTACGGTTCCCCCTGCTATTTTGGACCCTTATTGTGTTGTTGCCACGGGCGCTGCAGACTGTTGCGTTGGAGGTGTATCCATCTTATCCGTCATGGCCTCGGCAATTTTCAAATGATAATTAGTAAACGATGTCGGCAAGCAACAATAGGGGCTGTCTTCATTAAATAAATAGTCCATGCAAATGGTAAACAAAATCGTAATCACAAAGGCGATATATATATCACGCGTTCCCATCCACGCAATTGCAAAAATTAAGATTTGTCGACTAAATGTATATTTCAAATAGGCTTCCATGCTTTTGCTTAGTTTTATTGTCACAAATTTAGAAGAAATGTTTAAAATGATTATCATAAATCCAGCGAAAAGTTTGCTATTATTTATAACATTCACATTCGAGTGAAAAAGTGAAAACATGTCGAGTATATTTTTACCAAAAAGAATAGATCTCCATTTAGAGGATTTATTTCTAGGTGATTTTTTTCCAGGCATTATTGCTTCTACATTTAATTGAGAAAAATATATACATAACCGTGAAATGCAAAACGTTATATTATTCTAATTATGTGGGCTATAAAATAATAATTCTTCGGTAGAAAGACGAGATGCTAATACCGAATTTTTTACAGAAGACTCGACTGGATATTGCTCAACCATTTCCGGCGGTTTATTCACAATCACCGGCGACTCCTTTCCTACGGTTTGTTCAATTGGATAAGGCGAAAATCCTTCCACCACATCACTTTGATAGTATAAAATGACCAAGACGCAAACAAAGATTCCGTATATTATGTGAACGCATGTATAAAACATGATAATTGTAATTATGCAAAATTTTCCTATAGGATTATGGCTAAATGCCAATGTTTCATCCGGATAGATAAAAAATAAAAACCCGAGAAGAATAGGTAACATTTCGGCTAAATAGATTATACTGTTTTTACTCTTCATATGTAATAAAATAATTATGGTTATAGTAAACACATACTTTATTTTAGCGCCATATGGGCGCGGGATATTCGACTATTAATGAGGGTAAAAATTTTGACGACCCAATGTTTCTCTTTGCCCTGTTATTGCGAAAAATACGAGAAATAATATCTGTCTATTTTTTAAGTATTCCAATATATTCAAATTATATGTCTTTAGTATCTTATGCATCGGCTTGGACAAATAACGATGATGATGACACTATTATTATGAAAAAAAAAACGCCGTCTTTAAGAAAAACGATGAAACGGCCCTCAAAAATGACTGAAGATAGCGTGTCCGATGTTGTGGAAAATTTAGCGATCGAGGACACAATGTTGGAGCAAGACGCGCGAAATAATCGTGTTTCTACTCTTTTAAACAAGTTAACGGCCGAAAACGACGGCAATGTTCTTGCCGATTTTCGGCCTTTGGCGAATCCAATTATAAATAAAAAAACGGATGACGAAAACGCCCATGGTAGACAATCGGATGTTCCGTTATCATATCAAGCAAATCCGCTCCAAATTCACCCACCCTCCATTCGACGGGATGTTGAATCTAATTATTTGCCCAATCTTCCTGATTTAGGAAATTCATTTGATAGTTACCAACGCACATATGAACCGCCCAAAATTATTCAGAATGCAAGATCAATGCCAGAT
Source organism: Candidatus Shapirobacteria bacterium (assembly GCA_009885205.1). Taxonomy (GTDB): domain Bacteria; phylum Patescibacteriota; class Microgenomatia; order UBA12405; family UBA12405; genus UBA12158. The sequence goes on from VFLE01000131.1 coordinate 2,929, forward strand.
GCGTCTAGCTCTGAAAAAAAAATAATGGAAAAAATAAATTACATGATTCATTTATTAGAGCAACAGCATAATGAAAAAACGAGCAATATTACGGAAGAGTTTATTTTGTATACCTTTTTAGGTGTCTTTATTATTTTTATTGTAGATTCCTTCGCCAGAGTGGGGAAATATGTGCGTTAATATATATATTATAATGTCGACCCCGCGGTCTTTACGAAACAAAACTCTTTTTATCAAAAGAATGAGAAGCAATCCCGATTATATTCGAAGAACCACACTGAACACCACGCGAAAAAAACAGAACGCAATAAAGCTATTTGAAAAATGTACAGAAACAAAGAAAACGCAATGTCTTGACGACGGGGATATAGATGAATCTATCCAAAAAAAACTAAATCCAGATTATTTTGGTATATATGTAGCCACTTTGGCTGGATTAAAAGGCAATCCTCATTTTCAGCAAATTAAAAAAAATATAAACAGCAAAATAATGTCTGGAAATTTTCCTGAAACGCGAGAACCGAAAAGTCTAAACAATCTTCTACATATACTAAACACGCATGATACAAGCGATATAACAATTTCGATACCCAGATCGAAATCTCATTCTCATTCTCTTCTTCCTCTCCCTTCTCCTTCCTCGGTGAATCTTCCCCCGCGACCTCCTTCCGTGAATTCTACACCAAAGTCTACGCCCGGGAAAAAACAAGCATCTTTGACTACTAATACTACGCAAAAGAAAGGACTTTTCAGCAATTTGATTTCGAGAATCCTTACAGGGAAAGGTGGAAAAAAACGAACGATAAACAAAAAAAAATAAAAAAGTAATAATTTACATATTTGATGATGAGAAACGGCAATCAACCCAATATAAAACATTTTTCCGGAGAAATGGGGACTCCCGGAATTACTATATTATAGGCATAATACGCCGCTTTGTTTTCAAAAACGGGCGAATATTTCCATTTCCATTTTTCTAGTATTCGCGAATTATGTCCAAGATTCGAAAACAAAATCATCGTGTATTTTTTCTCTAATTCTAATACACGACGAAGAGCCGTTAAAAACCCGGCAAAAAATAACCCCTCCGCATTCGAATTGGATATGGTCGCGACACATTCCAGTAAATTTCCGTCGTCCATATCTTCATATATTACTTTGGCGTCTTTCATAAAATAAATTGCATAAATGTTATCATTCCGTTTTAATGAGTAAACATACAAATCATTTGATAAAATAAGGGAATGTAGATTTCCCATTTCGGGCAATACGCACAAAGAGAAAAGCGACGAGTTATCCTGGGCATTTTTGTCCAAGCGTTTTTGATGAGTTATTCCATACATAAAATCGGATAAAATGTCCATGTTTTCTTTGTATACGCGAACCACGCTAAAATGGGGAGGTAATTTCGGTATCTTTACATTTCGCAAATAAAAAACGGAATTTGTATAATTAACTACGGGAACGATTCCTTCGCATAATAATTCCTCTTTTTTGAAAAAAGAAGCCGAAATGTCTGTATTTTGGATGCGCTGATTGTATTCGTGCGTTTGTATCAGGTTGCGACTCAGCATTTTGTCTTTTTTGTCACGGTGCATACATATAAAATCCCAGTAATAAACAAAATGTTTGTGAACATGTTTCCGGTTGTCCCATATAAAAATTTGTAATGGTCTAGAAATCATGCAACCAATTGGAATGGGTTTTTTTATGATATCGACAATCGATATTTCGTTGGTTGAGGGTACAATATCATAGGCCTCGTCGTTATAAAATGAAATATAAGAAGGGTGACTTGATCCGGTCATGGCCGCATCCAGCGCGCCCATATTAAACGAAGTCAATACACTTTCCGACGTGATATAATGACATTGCATTAAATCGATACATTGAGCCCTTTCTTCTGGTGTGGTATCGGAATAAGCCAATGTTTTCACGCGTTTATTGTCAAAAAACTTGGTTCGTATTGGGATTCCATGTTGAATATGAAAGGGGGTATATGTCCAATATCTCCAAAAATCGTATACGTGAAACGCGGGCTGTACGTTCCAAAAGGGGTAGCGAATTTTTACGTAGGCGAATAAAAAAACGAAGACAAAGGCGAAAATCAAATACCAATATTCATACATTCTAATTTTTTTGCAAAGTTATAATGTATGTATTTTTTCCATTTCTTTATTTATCGCACTTTTTCGAATACAAAGATGTATTCGTTTTCCATATTGTTATAATCGGACATGTCCTTTTTTTGTTTTAGATGAAACCCGCAATATGCAGCCATTTTTAATATATCCGAAATGTCTTCCATATAAAGCGTCATTTCGTTTTTGCGGACATTTTTAGTGAGACCGTCGGTGAACGTTTCTTTGAAAATGGCAGTCTTGGATTCGTCTTTGAACTGATAGTCTGCGGTATAATCAAAATCAATAAAATCGATGATGGTCTCTGTAATTCTGTCTTTCGCGTATTTTTGCGGAGTTTTAAGAAGTGCGGGTTTCCCTCCTGGAACAATGGTATCGAATTTATTTCGGTCTACTAAATGTAGGACTAAATAACCTTTTGGTTGTAACCAAGAAAAACAGTTGCGGAAAAACTCGATTTTTTTGTCAAATTGATAAATCGTCATTCCCATACATAAAATATGCGTAAAGGATCCTTTTTCGTAGAGCATAGGATCCATTGCGTTCCCCTGTTTCACGGTTATATCGGGATATTTCGCTACGGATTGATTAATCATGGCCATTGATAGCTCTAAACCAGAGACGTTGTATCCATTGTCGTATAGTCCACTCACTAAATCTCCCGTTCCGCTTCCGATTTCCAAGATGGCGCTTTTTTCGGACGGAGCCGTCATTTTTACGATATTTGTGATTTCGTAGTCGGATCTTGGTTTGGGGGACATTAATGTGTCGTATATTTTTACATAAAAATCGTCATATATTTCCCCATTTTCCTTCATAATAAACTTGGTATCTTGCGTAAATCCTTCGTAGTAGGGGGATAAATTTTGTTTATTGTACAAGGTTACAGAAAAGAGGATGATACCTAAAAGAATGAGAGTATGTAGCCAATATTTTCTGGGATCTTTGGATGTAAATAAAGAAAGAATGGCGGCGAACATTATATATTTACTGGTATATATTAGGGGAACTACGTTCCCCTAAAACCCCTCCTTTTCAGGTTAAGGGAACCAAGGTCGTCAGAATTCGCTTAGGGGAACTACGTTCCCCTAAAACCCCTCCTTTTCAGGTTAAGGGAACCAAGGTCATCAGAATTCGCTTAGGGGAACTACGTTCCCC
>VFLE01000141.1 GCA_009885205.1 Candidatus Shapirobacteria bacterium
CTTTGAATAATTAAACTCTGTAAGTTTTGCTTCAGCATATTCAATCGGTTTTTTTACAACATCACCTTTCACGCTAATACTAACGTCAGTACGAAGTTTCTCTCCTAGATAAGTTGGATTAATAAGTTTGTATGGCTTCGGAATGGTTTCACCTTCTACACGTCTGTAATTTCTTACACCTGTAATATGTAAGTGATACGACTTAATTGTTTTACTAGAATTAATTACATCGTAACCAACTTCTGAAATTTCGTGTGCAATTCTATTATCACAACCGCAAACACCTGTCCTAAAGCCACTTACCATTTCTTTTATCTTTCCTTTGAATATCCAAACGTCCTGAGAATCCCAAGTACAATGATGTACAGAATCTCCACCTAATTGAATATCCCAACGACTCAATGCGTAACAGTCATTATCTTTTATTGATGCTTTTATTAATCCAATACCATATTCATCAAAGTAAATATCTGTATTTGCAATAATACTTAATCCGTAATTATGTTTGTTTGCAGTATTGAAAAAATCTTTATACGTAGGTCTTTCATCTTGCCACTCCCAAATAAGTTTAGGGTGGTTGAATGGTAGTACTGTTCCCTTCTCCACTAGAACAACGACTGAATCAATTGCCTTATTAGTTATGTTTGCACGAATACAAGTAAGGAGTTCAGAATCTCTCTCTCTAACCCTGTCGTTATAGTAAGTTGTTACTAATAATGTTTTCATTCTTCTTGTGATTTTATTTTATTTACAGCTTCTTCATCGTGGTATTTCTCAATAGCGTGACAACCAAAAGTTTCTTCTTGGTAAATAGTTTCCATCGAAAATCTACTACAAACACTTCTGTCTGCTAAATATCCTATGTAGTATTTCTCCATGATATTACAGAAATATAAATCTTCATTTCCTAAAGTTGTATTAAATGGAAATGTCGTACAAATAATATTCATCACTTTTGGATTACGTAATGACAAACCTCCATTGCCTCCAAATTGTTGCCACGTCCAACAAGCACCCACATAATCATACTTCAAAAACTCTTCTATATTATTACGTAATATCATTGAGTCATGCTGAAATATTAGAACCTTCTCATAGTACTCAAATTGTTTCCAAAACTCAGGAGTAGTTAATAGCCTGTTATAATCATTCGCATCTTTTATCTCAGGACAATTAAATAAATAAGCATTAGAAAAACGTTGGTGGTAGTAAGCAAAGTTATCTTCACTTGTAACAATTACCAAATCCCAATCAGTAGGCAAATGTTTCATGTGTTGTTTAATCACATCTTTATAACCTGCTCTAGTGTCAATAAAAATAGCTGCGTTTTTCATTGTTTATATTTAATTGTTTGTAAAGTAATCTAGTATAGGAATTTTACTTTGATGTCCGTCTTTTGAATTGATGTATGTATTTGATATGTGATAAACATAACAATATTCGTGAATATTATATTTACCATCCTTATGAACCACTTCTACCA
>VFLE01000099.1 GCA_009885205.1 Candidatus Shapirobacteria bacterium
TCACACCAGACACCTGTGTTTACATAAGGAAAAGGACAACTACCAAAAGTTGGGCAAGAAGTCTCTGCTGGAACACCACAAGTCCGAACAGTTCCCGCAGGACAAGTTAGTAATTCAGCACCTTTATTATGCGCCAAATAGCCATCAGCAAAATAAGTATGGGCCCCTTTTTCCAAAATTAAATTATAAGCTTGGATTGTTTGTGACCAACAGGAAATACTCTTGACCACTCCCGCCTTTCCATTCTGCCTTGTTACCAAATCTCCCTTACCTAAGGGTTTTACAATCAGTTTTGGATTTTCCTCAGCAGTTTTGGACGGATTAATTGATTTCCAGCCATCATTTGTCATCAAAGGGTGTTCGTTGGTTAGTTTTAAAGTATCCCCATCAGTAAAATCAATTTGACACATATGTTCTCGGACTGGTTGATCAAGTTTGGAAACGGTACTAATCGACCTTTCCCCAGTTTCCGATTGACTCAAAATTTTATCACCTGCCTTTACATCTTCAATGTTTTTCGTCGCCTCGCCGTAACTTGTGTAGGCGGGTTGAGATCTATCACCTGAGATCTGACTATCTGAGATCTGTCTTTCTTGGTTCTCGTTTGCCATGGTCACCTTTGTCCCCGCCGGAAAACACGTCCACGCACAACAATCTTGATTGGGTAAACCCTCACGAGCACAATAAGGTGATCCAGTAAATGTAATTGCAAAATAACCTCCTTCATAACATGAACAATCACATACCTGAGCTAATGATGGTGATACAAAAACAAAGAAAAAAGAAAAACATGCTACAAAAGTTAATGAAAATAAAAATAATTTACACCTCACATAATCATCTTATCACGCCAAAACATTCGAGTCTAAAATCAAGTTATTAAATTATCAAATTAATTTCGACCAACAGTGCCAATAGGGTAAAATAAAGTCGTTCCCCCAATTACATCACCATCAGCTTCACAAACATTTCTTCCTGTAGTTTCACTACAATGTAAAGCATCCTCGGCAGTTTTTAAAGAATAAAATCCAGTTATGGAGCCATCTTCATTTAAATGACCATATCGACCTTTGGGAGGGTTATCAAAACCACCATTAGTAGGACTTCTATACATCGACATATAAACTTCCATTGACAAACCTCTAGCCGACACCGTTGAAGTAACGTCACTACTATTAGATGGGGCAGCTTGAGCAACATCAATATCAATAGCAGCCATAATATTTGCTCCAATAACAGCAACACCAACACCAACAGAAACCCTAGCAACAGCTTTTAAAGTATCAATTTCACCAAGACCAGACGACTCTTTATATGATTCTCCAATAACCTCAATTGCTTTTTTGTGATCACTAATTAAACTCTTCCACTGTCCCCTTAAATCATAAAATTCAGAACCTTTATTAAAAAAACTCATTTTTTTATTCAAAA
>VFLE01000020.1 GCA_009885205.1 Candidatus Shapirobacteria bacterium
CTGAATGACCTCCCGAATGCCCCCCCTCATATCCCTCGTCTACATTTTTAACTCTTACTAAACTTATAAAAAGTAACAACAAAATGATACTTCCTACAAAAATAACGACGAATTTTTTCATATACAATATAACAACAAAATAAGAAGGGATTTCGATTCCCCCCTAATAAAATTGAAATTGTTTTTGACAAATTATAAAGAAACATATTTTCCGTCCAATTATGTCGAATACGTCAGTTTGCATCACTCTCCACTCAGACTCCGTCGCCCTTCCTATTCCAGTTACTCTGGAAAATGAGAGATTTGGTATTGTCACCGTCGATGTTGCCAAGGTTCCTATTACGAAAGACACGGTTTTCATTCTCTTCACGATTGATCGAACTGGATCTATGAGCGAGCCGTGCGAACTAGGCAAACCCGAAAAACTACATTATCTCAAAGAAACATTCAAGCAAATCATCCAGTTTCTCGTAAAACAAGATGCCGAAATACATATTGCTGTGCACGTTTTCAATAAAAGTGTCGAGACGGCGATCCATTCCACGCGTGTTCTCCCTGAAAACGCAGACGACATGATACAAAAGATCGACCAACTCGTAGCCAATGGATCAACCGCAATCGACGCGGCGGTTATCGCCGCAAACAAGAGAATGCGCGAACATATGAACACAAATCCCAACTCTCGCGTATGTCATATTTTCATGACAGATGGAGAACCCACTGTCGGAATAAAATCCACGCTTGATCTCGCCGCCATAGTAGATTCTTCCTTCCCCAATGCATTCATCGGATTCGGCAAGAATCACAACTTCGAACTTTTACGACAAATGAGTTTGCACCCTCTTGCGACATATGATTTTGTTGACAATGTTGAGCACACTGGAATGGTTTATGGGAACATTATTCACGAACTTTTGTATCCAGCTCTCGAGGCGGTGTCAGTCAAAATCCAATCTGGTCTGCTATATGATTGGACCACGAATACATGGACAGATGAACTAAATGAGCCATTCTTGGTAAGCGAGAGTAAAAAAATATACCACGTAAAGTGTACCAATTCTGAAGACTTGAATGTAGAACTTTCGGGCTCAACCCCTACTACGAAAAACATGGTCGAAACTATTGACAACGCGTCTATTATGCCCGATCTTGTCGACGTGTCGGGAATTGTGATCTCGTCTTCTTTCGCTGATCTTACTAAATATGCATTTCGCCAATCGACACAAGAGCTTCTCTTTGAAGCAAGATCTAAGCCATCTTCCGTCGCGCAATTCAAGAAAAAGATTTCCAATATATTTCGTCAAATGCGGCGCTATATGCGGAATTGCGACCTCTTGTGTGATCCACTAATGTTGCAACTATGCGACGATTTGTCGATTACGTATCGTACTTGTGGAACGCGGTCGGGCGCCATGTATTCATCTGCAAGAGAGAGAAGTCAGGGACGCCAACAGAGCAACACGACGCCTATGGCAGCCCACAATATTCCCTATTTTCCGCAAATTCAAAGACAATATGCAATGGGTCCAGACGATTTTGCAAATTGCATCACGCCGCTTCAACACCCGCTTGATGATCAAGATCCAGATGATTCCTTTACAATGTCCTCCATCTCAGAAAACGCACTTGAAGACGATGATTCCGATGGGTTTTTTCCAGAAGATCATATCGATTTTCACGTCCTTGCCGATACCTCTATTTCTTGTTTTGCTACTCCCTCTGCCGTAAATACGATGCGCTCAATGAGTCAGCCTATATCTTAAGAGGGAAAAATAAAAAACAAATAATACAAATGTAAATATTATACTATAATTGCCATATTTTTTTACCAAATTATTTCAAGTGCACAATACCGGGATCATATCCCAACCATTTCATATCCTTTATAATTTCGTTTACAAACAATTCGCTTTCACTCGACGGATTCGTGTCATCCAATCTTAAATGGCACGAATTACCTTCTCCGTAATTTATAAGCAGCGATTTGCAATGGCCAATATGCAAATACCCATTTGGTTCCGGAGGAAATCGAGTCATTTCCGTCATTTTACGATTCTTGTTTGAAACGAAACAAACATAAAAAATAGATCAATTTTCATACATTTTTTAGGGCGCTCACACCCAAGTCTATAATGGCGCAAAGAAGCTGCCAATTGTCTGTAGCTTCTTTTTCTCGTTATCTATCTTCGTCAAGAATTTTTTGAACAACAGTTCCTCTATCTTTTTAGAGCAATGTTTTTCCTTTTTTTTCATAAATGTTTCCAAATCGGGAAATTCTTCCTCCAATTTGGCAATGTCCTTTTTGAACGTTTTTAGTGCCGAGTTTTTCCCCTGAAGTCGCCATATTTGTTCCAAAGCGAGACCGAATAACTGTTTCAGAGGTTCCATCAACTGGTTTTCAATATAATACAAATAATCAATCTTTATTTTTTTCTCCAAAATATACTCCGGTGTCTCAATACGCTCCCCCAGTTTATCTTTGTCTGTTCCCTGACAAACCACCAAATATTTCATCCGATCTCCCGACTTGGGTTTGTTTCCCGGATCTCGTTTCCCAATGCGATTGGCCAATACATTATGCGCAATCTGGTCCGGTTTCTTATAATCACTCTTTAATTGCCGCGTCATGGTCAACTTCTCCATCGGCACATTGCCAGCAATCAGCGTGTCTAATGAACTGTTTAAGAAATCAATGGCCGCCTTTACGCGATCTACACCGTCCAGATTGGTCGACGTTTTGTTGATTCCCATAAGAATATTCAATATTTCGCCATATACATCCTTTAAATAATCACACGAATCTCGACGCTTGATTGCGAGTCCCATGTATTTCATTTTCCCCTTGTTTGCATCAGTTTCATAAAGAGTTCCTACATAACGTTTTTTTGATAGCAAAATAAACGGCATCAATGTTTTCTCATAGGACAATTCCATCGGTGGTTTCAAATATTTTGAACAGAGTTGTGCCGCATCTTGCGCGATTTCGATAGTCATTTCGAGAGCAGGTTTCCCCACTATTTTTTCGCCTGTTGTCGGATTTTCGAGATTAAACGTAAAGAACACAGAATCCGTATTATGGACAATCATGTTTCCAATTCCGGCCGCAAAATGGTGATTTGCAGTCGTCAAATCGTATACAAAACCATTATACGCAATTTCCTCCATTTTTTTTATTGCGTTTGGATTTTCACAAGAGGAAACGTCTGCGATATTAATTCGATAAACATCATATTTATTCGATTCGACGTGAATCGATGCCTCCCATCCCAAACTTGATATCAGCCATACAATATGAGCCGCTCCTATTTGATTGTTGTGATCGATACAAATATAATGTCCGTTTTCATCGCTGTTTCGAATCGTTTTGAATAATGAATCCCAATACGCTTTACGCAAATCAAAAGATTCGTTCAATATTTCAAACGGAACCGTCATATTTTTGCTTATTACCCGTGAACAATTATTTACCGCGGGTTCAACTGTATATATATCATTATTATTTACTACATCAATCGGCAAGGAACTATGCAACAGTTCCGTTCCAATCGAAACGTCCTTCGGCGAAATTTCTTTACCATCCAATAGCAAAAGCGAGTGATCATCTGTCACATCCACTAATCCGGTATGTGTCAAAATGCGAACCATTTTTTTATGTGGTGCAAGAATGTGTCTAATTATGCGATGCAGGTTTGTCCAACCCTGTTCCGTCCACGTTTCCACGTTATTCAATTCACAAACCTCTTTTTCCTGTTTTCCTTCTTCCAAGCAAGAAACCCAGTTGTTTTTGCCATATTTGTTGGCCAATTGTTCAATGGTTACAATATCGAAACGTCCGTTGACTTTGACATATACCGGAGTATATGACGCAACACTATCCCCATATACATATTCCGCCTTGCATTTGACTGGACCATGCACGTCCGTATTATATTCCAAATCCCCGTATACTTCCTCTACAATGCGCTTTGCGTACGTTATCATCATACGGCCAGTTGCCGTAGTACACGCCGCCACATCCTTCTCGTAAAATGCGGAAACTTGGGCGCCGCATTGTCCATACAAAGAATTCGCAGTTTCTTTGTATCCGATTTGACGCTTTTCCAAAATATTTTGCATAAATGGATCGGGCTCTGTTTTTATCATTTTACGTGTGGCGGCCCTGGCCCCTAATAGCTGCTCCAAAATGGAGGGCAAAATCGATTTCTCCCCTTCGGGCAACTGGGCCCATCGAACCACAAATTTCCCCATCTTTGTCTTGACTTCTTTCGATTTGGGCTTCAGTGGATCACGTATCCATTTAAAATTATCGAATTCAATGTCTATATATTTGTATCCGGGTAAATGATCATAAATAAACTTTCCCGAGGAATCTTTTTCCCCGGTTTCTTTCATCAACTCTCCGGCCAAATCATATTCCTTGACCCACACTTTACTGTCATGCGAGAAATTTTGACTAATCATAGACGAAGGATAAAGTGACGAATAATCGACACAGGCCACGGGATTATCCATATACATCGAACATTTTGGTGGCAAAACGATTGCACCTTCGTATCCCTCTTTGTCATCCGACTTTTGTAAATCTGGCATCAGCGTGTTTTTATCCCGGCATTTTTTTGCCACGAAACTGGTGAGCTTAATGCTCTGTCCACGCAAAACCAAGAACGAAATTGGAACGCTACAAATCGTTGACATCTCACAATATCCGGTGATCAAATCGATCTTGTTCATAAGATGTTGAACCAGGTTACAATCCTGAATACAATATTTCGCAACAATCGCCCGATCAGCGGAGGAGCCGTTCGCCAATCGGAAAATATCTGCGGGAGTCACGTCATCCTTGGCCATACCCCATTTGATATGTTTGGTCATATCGATATCTTCTTTTCCGGAAATCGTAATCACTGTGTAATTTTGTGTCTTTTCTACCCCCTTTACCATTTCGGTTATTTCTCGGCTGGGGTCGATATCTAGCACACAAAATTTTTGTCCGTTTTTATAATAATCCGATGTAAATCCGCTGATCTCAATGTGGATATAATCGCCTACGTGCAATCCTTTTATATTCCCTGTAAATAGCTCTGTACATGTGCCTCCTGAATTCGGGCGTAAAACGTGTTCTATTCGCTTAACATCATCACTAATATTTGCGCCGGCCACATCATCCAGTTTATAAGAGGGCAAATTGAACGACCGCCGGAAATAGATAAAGAGATCGATCTGAAGACGCCCTGTCATTTTTATAAATCGCAAATGATATTCGCCAGTCGCTAGACGAATGGGCGGCGGATTTTCAATCATCAGTTCGCAATCTTCGTCTTCCTTTTGATTATATCCGAATACCCCCTCCTGTTTCACCGGCTTTCCGCACACTTCGCCCTCATTTCTCGACAATTTCAAAAACTCGCGCTCACAATGATTTTCCTCTGCTCTACGAAACATGAACTCATAATCAAATCCGAATATGTTATATCCGATAATAATATCCGGATTTTCTCGCTGTATTAATTCGGTCCATTTTAACAAAAGATCCGTCTCGGTTTCTACAGAAACAATTTCCGCATTTTCCACCGGATCACACGTGCCCAATACGAAACAATGATTCAGATAGGGTTCTGATTCGCCATATTGTAAAAAGGTCGATCCGATAAAGGTGATCTTGTCGCCCTCTAATCTAGGGAAAAGCATTGTGAGAGTATCATTTGTGGTATCTATTTTTACATCACGCGCGGTTTTCTGATTCAATAAGACGTCAATTAGGGTGTTTGACAATTCGGATTTTGGCAGCGATTTTGATTTCGTTTTCCATAGGGGGATTTCTGATATATCTCCTACTCCTGCTCCATCCTCGTCTTCTAGACCTTCCGCATCGGCCGCGTCTTTTATTTTCTCAAAGGCTTTATCGATTTCGAGCAAATGAGAATTGTCTTCCTCTTCGTTCATCTTGTCTACGTCTTTTATGGGCGTCTTATGCAAGAGATCGATTAATTGTAGCAATTTCTCTTTTGTGGGGGGAGATTTGGGATAGACGAGATCGATATCTTCCAATTTATCGAATCCAAACGCAGTGAATATAATCTTTTTCAAAAGAAGCTGGGCGCGCGCTTTGTCCATAGTTGGATAAGGATGATGCGACATTTTAAGAAAAGTGTCGACCAACTGGGTGGATAGTCGTTTGTATGTTTTTTTAGGGACTGGAAAGTCGCCGTGACTACTGCTGGCCTCAATATCATAACTACATATTTTATACGGCACTCGCGTCATTTTATCTGGCTGGGGCTTCAGATCAAGGGACTTGCATATATACTCGTAGGTGCATGTCGTCGTCTTTACTTCGGGGATTCTTGATTGATCGGTCTTTACGAAAACCCAGCCGGAAGGACTAATATTGTTGATGTGAAAATATCGCAAAAGGGGAGGAAGAAAGCTTTCATAGAGTTCGAGAGGCTCCGACTTGTATTCCAGTCGTATCAATTTTCGATTTTTGTAATCCCCGTCTTCCGAAATGTACCATAAATTCTTTACTTTGTTGAACGCCGATGTATTTTTGAAGGTTATTTTTACAAATGTGTCGGTTTTTCCTGCAGTAAATCCGTATAATTTATGGGCGTCCAATAGTTCGATTGACATGATTGACGCCGCATGAAATTTACCTATCTTTTCCTTGATGAACTGTAGAAATTCGGCGGCTGTTTTTTTTGTCCACGATGGGTTCACGCGAACAAAGAAGAAGGGCATGAAATCGTCGATATAAATGCAACAGGTTTCCCCTTTCTCATTGAGACCAAACATCTGGATGATGAATTTAGGGGGGTCGCGTGGTTTGTATTTTTTTTGGTTTCCATCTTGATCACTCGATTCGGTGGAATTTGTGGTTTCGAAGGGGGTCGTTTGATCGAATACGTGGAAATCGAGAAGACGGAAGGATTTTCCATTCACAATTCTCGGTTTTTTTACTTTTTTGGTTATTTCCATTTTGATATATTTGTTGCCTACCATTTATTTTGTTTTTTATATTCAATTTTATGAGGGGTTTTTATAGGCGTATAATATATAAATGTTTGGAACTAAGTCTGTAAAATTTAAAGTAGATAAGCCAGAAGTTCATCCGGTATGTACACCCGGGAGCGATAACTGTGTATTTACATCATTTACATATATACCGGATAAATCAACTATAAAAAAAGATCCAACCAAGCCAGAATTTATAGGATCAAGTGACGGAATTACATTAATCAAAAATGATACATTTAATACGAAAATTACTGATAAAAATACGAAAAAGGAAATTCCTATTCAAGGCACATTTTTACATGCCATATTTTATAACGCAAATATAACCGGCGTAAAAGATACAACCCACGAAGATATTGCTCTCACTTTTTATATAACAACGCCTAATTTTGTAATAAATGATCCTAGTTTCACTTTTTTTTCGGTGGCATCTGTCAACGGGAAAACTATTAAACAAGACGGGAAAATACAATACGACGAACGCATTACTACACCAAAAGTAGTGAATCTTGTTGTGTCAAGAGATAAAGTTAATTTATTTGGGGGAATTTCGGAAGATCCTAATTTTTTAAAATTCTTAGCCAAGGGTGATTCGCCTATACCAACTGCAGTAAATCCAGGAGAAGCATTGACCAGCCAAGCAGCAGCAGGATTGGCCGGCGCAGCAGCAACTCAAGCATTAGGAGCAGCCAGTCCAACCGCGGCAGAAACTCAAGCAGCAGCAGCAGGGTTGGCCAACGCAGTATCCAATCCAACCGCGGCAGCAACTCAAGCAGCAGCAGCAGAAGGGTTGGCCAAC
>VFLE01000010.1 GCA_009885205.1 Candidatus Shapirobacteria bacterium
CTTTTCAAGGGTTAAGGGAACCAAGGTTTAAGGGAACCAAGGTTCCCTTAAGATCCCTCCTTTTCAAGGGTTTAAGGGAACCTTGGTCATCAGAATTCGCTTCGCGAATTCCAGACCCTTAAGATCCCTCCTTTTTGTAAGGGAACCTTGGTTCCCTTAACCTGAAAAGGAGGGGTCTTAGGGGAACCTTGGTTCCCCTAAAACGGATCATTAAAATAGACATGTCGATATTTCTCTACATCTTTATCCGGAATAATATGTTTAGTAAATAAACCAATGCGATCATTCATCGCTAACTCTGGCGTTCCTCCATTTCTCTTGAGTTTTTGAAACTGATCAGGCGATTTGTCCGTTTTTCCTGTCAGCATCGTAATAATAAAAAAAAGAGAATACATGCCGCATTCGGTATTTGACCTCTGGTGAGAATGAGTGTTTTTAATATACTTGAATGAAATGGTGGGGGTCATTTCGGCACCCTGTTTCGTAATCTCATTTTTGAGACGAGTTACTTCGGTCGGCGTTGCATTATTCGCGCTATCATAATAAAAAATAATGGCGTGATCGAAATCGACAAACATCGATACCCAATGAGACCCGGGCTGATTATGTTTATCTAAATTAAATACAATTCCCAGCTTTCGTTTTCCGTGATTGTATAAATCTTGCAAAGATAATCTACATAATTCTTGCCAAACACACTTCCCGTTTTCTTCGGGTAATTTTGTATCATAATCAATGGAACTAGGTCCAAGAAGTTTGAATTCGCGATGGGTAATTTGGTATTGTTTCAGAACATTTTCTATATCGAAATTCGACAACCATTCATTTGGATTCGAATTCCATTCTTTTGGATAATCCGGGGCAAAAATAAGATCGTCTAAATGACTACGCATCGTCGGATTCTTTATTTCTTTCAACCAACAATCTTCCGCACTACATTGCGTAAGACGGTTGCGTAATTCGTGCCATATTATTTTCGGATTTTTCGAAATAATTTGTTCGCTTCTTGGTCTTCCCTTATTGTATGCTTTTTTGATTTTGTATAAAATGGTCGAAGTATAACACGTATTTTGGCCAACCGTTTTTCCTTTTACCGCCGGACTACAATTCCGTTTTTTGAATGTTTTGTTTGTGCCGCCGCTCTTCTTACTGCGAACTTTTGTTTGGGTTGACATACTAAATTGGTTATATTATTATGCTATTTTATTTTTTCCATATTTTTTACTATGGGAAAAACAAAGGGTTTACTTATTGCTTCTAGGGATATGAAAAAAGGAATTAATGTCCCTTTCGGATATTTCCGGGGCACGACTTATTGTTTCTGGAAATAGTGCATCTTCGTCCTGATCAAAATCCCGGTTTGCTTCCTCGATTTCTAAATACTTGATGAGGGTATGCATATAATCGTCAAATGCATCTCCGACTTCATTCGTGTAAGTCTTTTTGGGATTATTCAAAAGAGATTCGGTAATGCCTAAAATAGATCCGTGGAATTTGGATAATTTGCGCAAATATTCTTGATATTCGGCGTGTTTTTTTGAATCCGTCTTGGACAAATACTTTTGATAATGAGTTTTGTTTAATAAAAGTTCCATGGTTATTTTATCGATAAAGGTGTTCGTCCCTGGACGAATATCTTCGGATTTTTCTTGAGACATATATCTTTGTAGTTTATTTTTTTAGGGAGTAGGGGACGTAGTAGGGGGTCTGAAATCCGCTTTTTTCCCCCCTACTACAAGGTAAGCACATCGGTTAAAATGGGCTCGACATCTTTGTCATGTGTAATGATAATAATGCATTTTTTATGTTGCTTGAAGTGTTGTATGATCTTCAATATTTCCTTTTTGAGTTCACCGTCCAAGGAATTGGTCGGTTCGTCCAATATCAAAATCTTGGACGGATTGATCAAACCACCAATGATATTTACAACTTGCCGCTGACCGCCGGATAGTCCTTCGCCCAAGGATCCCGCCATCGTTTTCTCGATGTCCATATTCGAAAATAGCTCTTTTATTTTATCAAATTGCAAAATATATTTCAAATGTTCTTTGCACATTTCCGGATCTTTGCAACCATACATGATATTCTCAAGAATCTGTTTATCGAAAAGCTTGGACGTTTGATTGACATAGGTAATATTTTCTCGTATATAATCCGCATCAATAAATTCAATATCGTGGCCGTCAATGTATATTTTCCCAGAATCCGGGCGATATAATTTAATTGCGAGTTTGACCAGTGTCGATTTCCCACCTCCCGAAAGTCCCATAATTCCAATGATTTTGTTGTCGGTGTGCAACATTATATTTGCATTTTCCAAAACCATATTTTCACCTTTTTTATATTTAAACGAAACATTCTCAAATTGAATGACATCAAACGGCAAATCCAAGGGGGCAATTTCCTTTTTCTCAATTTCCATATAATCTTTGGCTGTATCTTTGAAATGAATTGTCACTGATTCCGCCCTTCCGATAAACTCAACAACATCGGATACCCCCTGTATAGCTACAAACATTTTTTCCCGATACATTGCCAGAATTGTAAAACAGGTGATAAACAGAGTTAGATCCATCGTCTTGTTAAAAAATGAAAACAAAAGATAGCCAATGGTTAAAAATAAAATGATATATAAAATTATATTCATTACCATATTATGATTATTTGTATTGGAATAGGATGAACGTGCGACATCAATCGTTTCGTTGATTTTATTTGAATATTCTTCCATTTCTTTTTTCACTTGACCACGGTGTATAATCGTATCCACATTATTTAATACATCTAGCAAATAGGCTTCATTTTCCGAAACTTTTGTTTCATACAAATTATTATCATCTAACATATCTTTCCAATTAAAAGCGATATACGAAACCAAAATAAGATTTCCGATCAAAAAAGAAAGACCTAATTTCCAGTCTTTATAAAAGAAAAATCCGGTTATAACAAAAAGAAGTATTATATTCGGTAAGAAAAAAGTTAAAACGTCATTGAATATCATAAAACATGTCGACGATATTCGATTTATGGGTGAATTTAATTTTGTAAAATTCATCTGGCTTAAATTTTGGTTGTTTACAATTAAAAACAGTCGGACTAACTGATAACGTGTCCATTGCCGTAATTTGGTCATGGTTTCGGTTTGAAATATTTTGTAAAAATAATAAAAAATAAGATAAAATACACTGATTATAATGAAATAATAATAATTTTGCATGGCTCCTATTTGGTTCATATTTTTAAGTGAATCAATAATATTTGCCGTAATAACCGAAATGCCATTTGTCTGAAGAATATTAATAATAAAACAGGTAATAATTAACATGATGATGTTTTTCCATTCTTCGGTTATGAATTTATTGAATATATAATAGATGATGTCCATCGTTTATTATATAGGGATATATTAAGGGAACCAAGGTTCCCTTAAGATCCCTCCTTTTCATGTTTAAGGGTTAAGGGAACCAAGGTTCCCTTAAGATCCC
>VFLE01000085.1 GCA_009885205.1 Candidatus Shapirobacteria bacterium
ACTTCCATTATTTCAACTGTGATTTCCAGATTAGAAAAAATGGCATCCAAATACTCATAGCCAAATCGGGCAAGCCTGTCTTTGTATTCAATCAACACCCCAAACATCTGCTAAAACATTATTGATTTTTATTTGCGCTTCGCCTTTCATTTGCTGCAACCCAGCAAGCATTTTAAATTGTATTTCTAATTCATCAATAATTTTGTTTTGTGTTTCAAGGTCAGGAATTTCTACAGTTAGTGTACGAATAATTTCCATTGAAAGCGATGGTTGTGCGGTTGTCCTAATGGTCGATTTTATTTGATTTTGAAACCTTGATGTTTTTAAATAAATATTTAAGTATTCTGGTAGAATTGCTTTTTTATCATTCAAGACAATTTTTGCAATATTCGGTCCTAAATGATATAATTCGTCAGCAGGAATTAATGATGACTCTCCAATACCAGCACCAATGAAAGTTATTACAATATCTCCTTTGTGTAATCTACTTCTTTTAAGAAAATCCGATGTTTTCCTATCAAGGAAAACTAATTTTGAATCTTCAAGAACTAATCCAGAATTTTTTACGTTTTGAGCCCTTAAGGCAATTACATCGTCATTTTCCTTATTAGTTTTTAATTTAACGTGGTTTGTATATTCAAAACCCGCAAGCTTTGTTACATAAGCAATTGAATCTATTTTTTGGACTTGACTTTCAATATTAAAAATCGCTTCATTCATTTCCCAATTTTTCAAAACCAATTCAGCCCCCTTAACTATTTGCTTTTGTTTTTCAATTTGTGCAACAATAACATTTTGTTCATCAATAGAAGGTAGCGGAATTTCCCAAGCTTCCATATCTTCAAATTTAAAATTCATTCTTACCCCGCCATTGGCTTTTTCGTTCACATAATTTAAAAATCCTTT
This sequence comes from Candidatus Shapirobacteria bacterium, assembly GCA_009885205.1. Taxonomy (GTDB): domain Bacteria; phylum Patescibacteriota; class Microgenomatia; order UBA12405; family UBA12405; genus UBA12158. The sequence continues at coordinate 907 of VFLE01000085.1, forward strand.
GCTCTTAAAAAGTATATCCAAATATTTTGGGTTTAGCTCATCAACCTTACAAGCAAAAATAATATATGCTCCGCTTATTATTTGATTATCGTAATCATTCGTGTTTAAACCAATGCTGCCAACATTTATTCTGTATGGATTGTAGCAAAATTCATTTTTCGCCACAACAAAATAGCTTTGGTTGGTTTCTTCTGCTTGTAATTTTTCATTTAAAAAAATACCCACTTCATTACTTACCCCAAGTACTTTGTAATTGACATCAGGGCTTTTATTTGGCTTAATTTTATTCTCATTCAATATTAAATAATCTTTCAATTTAACCATTGGGTATTTTGCTCCGCTTTTTAAAATCTCCTTAATTACATTCAGTTCTTTATGTTTTGCAATAAGATCGTTATCCAAATTGCTTACATATTCTCGTGCAATATCTGCTTCTAAAGCATTGGTAGGATTCAATTTTAACAAATAGGGTAAAATATTTTCAGGTTTTCCATTATTTAGTTTTTCAGTAATCT
>VFLE01000200.1 GCA_009885205.1 Candidatus Shapirobacteria bacterium
CTGGCGACCGCTTGGATCACCACTGAGGTGTGGATAGCCGGATAGCCAGTTGGCCGGTGGTAAAAAAAGCGGTGCGTGAAATCACAACACGAGTGTCAACTTCTCTGTAAACTAAGCAGCACGGACTCCAAAGAGTGCGCCACAGTCTGCAACAGCAAATGCAACAGGCCCAGCAAGCCATGCAAGATATGCAGCAAAAGCTACAGCAAGCAGAGCTGAAATTGCAGGGAACGCAAGCGGATAAAGCCATTGAAGCGCAGAAGCTGCAAATTGACGAATACAACGCGGAAACCAACCGCATCAAGGCCATCCAGACCGGCATGAGTCCAGAAGAAATCCAGATTCTTATTATTCAGACGTTGCAAAACATGCAACAGTTGCCGACAGACGGTAATATGGTACAATCACAACCACAGATGCAGCCGCAGCCGCAAATGCAAGACTTATCTGCAATACAGTTGCAGCAACCTGACCAACGGCAAGAAATGCCCGCACCAACCAATTTTGGAGTGCAGTAAATGAGTGAAGAAACACAAGAGTTTATCGAAGACGCTGCTAATAGCAACGAGCCAGCGGATGGAATCGATCAGCCCGATGATCACGACAATGGCGACGCTGAGCAGGAAAAAGAGGAGGAGGAGGAGGAAGAGCTAGATGTAGGGGATAAGAAATTACTCGTTCCTAAGTCTATCGCTGAAATCATCAAGGCCGAGCGGCTAATGAAGGCCGATTACACGCGTAAAACGCAAGGCGTAGCAGAAGACAAAAGAACATTAGAAACACAGCAAGCGCAGCACCAAGAACAAGTAAAAGCGCACCAAACACACTTAAAAGAAGTCGCTGCTATTTTAAGCATCGACGACACGTTAGAGCAATACAGCAAGGTCGATTGGGACGCGCTAAGCGAGGCCGACCCAATTGAAGCGCAGAAGCATTTTATGAAGTATCAGCAACTAGGCGCGACCAGAGCAGTGGCAGTGCAGAAGTTGCAAGAAGCAGAACAGAAAACAGCATTCGACGCGCAGCAATCCAGAGCCAAGCAAATCGAAGACGCTAACGTCGTTCTGAGTAGAGATATTAAAGGATGGTCGCCAGAAGTTGCCACGAAGCTGCACGAATTCGCAATTAAGGATTTAGGTTTCACCCCGCAAGAAATGGGACAAGTTACCGATCCACGCATTGTTAAATTGTTGCATCAGGCATACGTCGGGGCGTCGTTATCAAAGAAACAAGAAGCACCTAAGGCGGCACCAGCCAAACCGGTAACGGTTATTAAAGGCAATGCGCCAATACGAAAAAACCCTGCACAAATGCCCGCAAATGAGTTTGCGGCATGGATGCGAAGCAAATAGGATTAAATCATGGCAAATAGCTTCAAACTAACCGACCTCGTTGTAAAAGACGCGGTGCGGATCGCTCACGAAAAGGGCGTATTTATTGGCATGGTAGATCGCCAATATGACGAAACTTTCAAGGGGTCTAAACAGGGCGACACAATCCGTGTTCGCTATCCAAATAAATACAACGTCCGCGAAGGTTCGCGCGTAATGGACGTGCAAGACCAGACAGAAACAAACAGCACTATCACGCTAGCAACACAAGACGGCGTAGATATGCGTTTCAACTCTGCCGAGCTGGCAACTAGCTTTGACCAGTACAAGGGTTTTTCTAAGCGTTTCGTTGAGCCTGCCGTCTCTCGCTTGGTTTCGCTGATTGACCAGAAAATGCTTGCATTCGCTACAAAGGCGACCAACCAAGTGGCTGGTACTGCTGGTACTGCCATGACTGACCTAACAGCCGTCGGCCTTGCACGCGCAAAACTGAATCAACAGCTAGCCCCAAGTGTAGACCGCGCAATCATGGGTGATTCCATCGTAATGGCCGGTATGTCAAACGGTCTAAAGGGTCTATTCCAAGACTCCGAGCAGATCAAAAAGCAATACCGTGAGGGCCTGATGGGCCGTACTGCTGGCGCTGACTGGTACGAGAATGACCGTATTTGGACAATGACCAACACTGCTGACGTAGCTGGTGAAATTAACGCCGGTACATTGACAAGCGGCATTACATCGCTGACCGTTGACGGGCTGACCGTAGCTCCAACACAAGGCATGGTGTTCACTGTTGAGGGTGTATACGAAATCCACCCTGAAACTCGCCAAGCCTATGCACACCTAAAGCAATTTGTTGTTGGCTCTGGCTCTACAACTACAAGCCTTGTCTTCTCCCCTGCAATCATTTACGACACATCAAACCCGTATCAAAACGCATCAGGTACGCCAGTTGATAATGCAGATATCGTGTTTGTTGGAGCAGCTAGTACCGCTTACAACCAGCAATTAATGTTTCAAAAAGAGGCATATCAATTTGTTTCTGTTGACCTGCCAAAAATCAACGACATCGAAAGCTCCGTTTACCAGTTTGATGGCCTAAGCCTACGTGTGAACAAGGGCTACAACATCAACAACGACGAGTTGCTAATGCGTATTGATATTTTATACGGTATGGCAGCACTTCGCCCTGAATGGGGTTGTCGCATGATTGGGTCTGCAAACTAATTAACGGGGCTTCGGCCCCAGTTTAAAAGGATATACAAAATGGCTGTTTCTTCTGTTCTCGAACGTCTCGACTATGGCTCACCTTCTGGCTGTGCCGCTGTTGGCGTTCATCGCGATGTAATCTCTGGCGTTGGTGCTACTCGCACACTATTGCAAGGCGAGTCCGGCGCTCTATGTTTGATGGATCGCGCTGCTGGCGTGACTTACACTTTGCCTACCCCTGTCGTTGGTATGCAATTTGAATTTCAGACCTCGGTAAGCGTAACCAGTAATGCGGCAAAGGTGATTACCGCAGCTGCAACTCAGTTTTTACTTGGTACGATCCAAGTTATCGGCGGCACAACTGAAACTACCGTTTCAGCAGATGCTAACGGTACAACTATTGTTGCTATTAGCTCAAACGGATCAACAACCGGCGGTCTGATTGGCGATCGTTATCGCGTAACGGCTATCTCAGCGACCCAATGGGTAATTGATGGCTACGTTTCCGGCTCCGGCACTGTTGCAACACCGTTTGCCACTTCATAATCATTACGGGCCGCGCTTCGGTGCGGCCATTTGAGGTGATTTATGATTACGTGGATGCAACACACAGAGCACGGCAAATACCCAGCCCAGCAATCTGAAATTGAAGCGCTAGAACTAAGTGGCTGGACTATCTGCCCGCCAAAGGGCCAGCAAGCAGCAGAACAAATCAGCGATTTACTTACCAAAGCAATCGAACCACGCGATAAAATACGCGGCAACCGCAGGGGCGCAAGATGACTATTTCCACATATGCCCAGCTGCAAACCGCTGTGGCCAATTGGCTTCACCGCGACGACCTTACCGCAGAAATCCCCGATTTTATAACGTTTGCAGAATCTCGCATCAATTCAGATTTGCAGGCTAACACAAAAGAAACTGTTGCCACCTTGGCGACGGTAATCAATCAGTCATACGCGGCATTGCCTAGCGACTTCGTTTCGCCAATATCCCTAAAGTGGTTGGCTTCGGCTGGTAGCATTCAGGAAGAGCTTCCGCAGGTATTGCCAGAACAATTACAAGTTAGTACATCGTCGTCATCCCCCAGCATGTGGGCGATAGACGGTGACACGGTTAGTTTTGGCGAGCCGCTAGATCAAGCCTACACAATCAAGCTTCGCTACCTTGGCAAGTTCGCCCTGTCTGATTCAGCCACGACCAACTGGCTACTGACCAATCACCCCGATGTTTACTTATGGGGAACGCTGCTAGAGGCCGCGATTTACGCGCAAGACAGCGAAAACATCAATTTATATGGCAGCAAGTTTGAAAACTCGCTGAAAGTCGTCAAGCGCAAAGAAAACCGCTCGCGTTCGGTCCAATTACGCGTGGATACTGGCTTGGCTAATGGGCGGCGCGGCAACATTTTGGACGGACAATAAAATGGCACTAGAAACAGGCACGGTAATCAATGACCTAGTGATTACCAATCCAACCAGTACAGACCCTAAAAGCCAAGGGGATGACCACTTTCGCCTAGCTAAAACAGCCCTAAAAAATACCTTTGCAGGCTTCACCGGCACAATTTTACTGCTAGGCACTGAGGCCCAAGGCGCGACGGTTAATGATTTTGTAGCAACGATTAGTCCTGCCCCAGCTGCTTACACGGCTGGCATGACCATATTTGTCACTATTACACACACAAATACAGGGGCGGCAACGCTTAAAGTCAACTCGCTAACAGCTAAAACGCTATACGGCATTGACAACGCGGCGCTATCTGCTGGTGATTTAGTTAGCGGCCAAACGTTGGTGGCCTATTATGACGGCACCAATTTTATTGTAACTAGTGGGAACGATAAGGCAAGCC
>VFLE01000146.1 GCA_009885205.1 Candidatus Shapirobacteria bacterium
ATTCCCCTATACCCAAGACTACTATCAAAATATATTTTCAGACAAATATCAATTAATTTATCAAACCAAAAATAGTGGCGAAAACGCCGAAGAAACCTTTACCGTCTTTGACTTCCCAACTATTAGGCTTTACAAAAAGCTATGACGTTAAAAAACAAAATTGTATTATTGTTAATTTTCTTAATTGGACTATTTCTCAGGCTGTATGGTCTTAATTGGGATCAAGGTAATCATCTCCATCCCGATGAACGTTTTCTGACCATGGTCACGGCCGATATAAAAATCCCCACTACAGTTTCTCAATATTTTGACAACAAAATATCTCCTCTAAATCCCTACAATTACCCCACTTATCAATTTTTTGTTTACGGTACCTTTCCCATCTTTATAACAAAATATTTATCAGTCTTATTTAACTTAGACACCTACGAAAGTATTGTTTTAGTTGGTCGCAGTCTGTCAGCCATTTTTGATTCTCTAAATATATTTCTTTTATATTTTTTAGCCATCAAAATATTTAGTAAAAAATCAAAGTTAATATATTTACCTTCACTTTTGTACGCCACTTGTGTTCTCCCCATCCAGCTGTCTCATTTTTATGCCGTTGATACCTTTCTGAATACTTTTTTGTTAGCCACTTTTACTTTTCTCGTTTATAATCTATTTTTACCCGCTAGTATTTTTTTTGGACTAGCTCTAGCTTGCAAAATTTCAGCTATATATTTTCTCCCAATTATTGTTTTATTTCTTTTGCCAAAATTTAAAAAATTTATATTATTTATTGTAATTACTTTTATTGTATTTCGTATTTTTCAGCCATATATTTTTAATGGTATTTTTAAGCTCCGTCCGTTGTTTATCGACAATATAAAACAGCTACAAATCATGTCTTCACCTGATAACAATTTTCCTCCTGCTGTTCAGTGGATAAACAAAATCCCCTTACTTAGATCAAGTGTAAATTTATTAATTTTTGGTCTAGGTCTACCACTTTCATTATTTTTTATACTCTCTCTTTCAAAAATAAAATTAAAAAATACTCCCACCTTTATCTATTTTGCACTACTTTGGGTAATTATTATTTTTCTTTATCAGGGTTCTCGTTTTGCTCACCCCATGCGATATTTATTAATTATTTATCCTTTTATTTGTTTACTCGCCAGCCTTCCTTTTATCAAATCAAAATCCAAACTTTTATCTTTATTTCTCCTTTGCCACTTTCTTTATGCCGTTGGCTTTTTAAACATTTATTCTTATCCTCACTCTCGAGTCCAAGCTTCAGCTTGGATTTATAACAATATTGCTCCCGGCTTAACTATCACCAATGAGTACTGGGACGACCCTCTCCCTTTGAGTTTAAGAAACAATTATTCTTCTATTTACAATGGCATAATGCTTAGTCCTTATGACTCCGACTCACCCGAAAAAATCCAAAAATTATATAACCTAATTAACTCAGCTGATTATATTTTTATGTCCAGTAACCGTCTTTGGGGGTCAATTCCCTTAGTTCCTCATCTTTATCCTTATACCAGTGATTATTATAAAAATCTGTTTTCCCACAATTTAAATTACAAAAAAGTTTTAGAAATAAATTCTTATCCTGGTTTTAACATTCCAATAATAAAATACTGTTATTATTTTGGCCCCAGTAATTTTCCTGGGATCCAAAACAATTGGTTTGATGTCGACAAACGATGCCTTTACCCAGGTATCTATCTTCGCGATGATACCGCCGAAGAATCATTTACCGTCTACGACCACCCCAAGGTATTAATTTTTGCGCGCACCGATTAGTAATCGGTAACTAAACAATTTAATAATCGGTAAATTTCCCAACCAATAATTTAATTTACACAGAAAATTACTATTCATACAAAACGGCCCCGGAAGTATTCCTAAGCCAGTAATTTCGATATTATTGAAACCAGATTTTTTAAGTTTATTAATTATATTAAAATAATTAATTTTAGTTATCCCTTTTTCTTCCTGCCAATTCAATTTAAAATATATTAATAAATACCAAAAAATATTCCATCCGTTGGGTTCTGAAAATATTATTTGTCCTCCATTTTTCAGCTTTTCGTAAAATATTTTAAAATATTTATCAATATTTATATGATGTAAGACGTCGCAACCAACAACAGATTCACTTTTAGTTATTTTCAAAGATGTTTTTAACTCTTTGTTATTAGCCATTAATTTTAATCTGTTCAAAGAATTTTGACTAATATCAACAGCCGTCACTTTATAATGTTTTTTTAATAGGGGAATTGTCAGTCTGCCAGTCCCTGATCCAAAATCTGTCAGTTCTTTCACAGTTTTATCTAATTTAGATATCAATATTTCTATCTCCATTTTTGTATGAACCGGAGGACTTAATATCAACTTCTCTTGATATTGTTTATCAGAATTGTCAAAATAAGTTTTGGACATAGATGGAATTATACTGGTTAACAAACTTTAGTCGATAGCCTTGTTTTATCAAAATTTTGTCAACTTTGACTTTATCTGTTTCCACACAAATCACTTTTGGCTTATATTTCCCCCATGGCCAGTTTTTTAAAATCACTGCATCAAAGCCTTCAGTGTCTATGGATAAAAAATCAAAATTTTCTGTCACTACATCCGTAATTTTTTTTGTTTTTATCTTTGTCATTCCAATCATTTTATGGCCATTATTGATTTTATTAAATGTATTTAATGCCGGGATCAAATATTGATAATATTTTAAACTTCCACCATTTTCACTAATCCCAATATTTAGGAATTTATCTTCTGGGCGAATTTTTTCAAATATTTTTTTAACATCAGGATTTGGTTCGACCACTATTCCTGTCCAACCTTTTTTATACAAACGATAAGTGTTGCTTAATCTAGTCGGGTGATAGGCACCGATTTCTAGGTATCGTCCCTGTGGTTTCAACAACTTTTCAATTTCTAAATCTTCATAATTTTGCGAATAAGATCCATATATTTTTTCTCGCCAAATTTTCCTCTTAATCTCAGAAATAAAAGATAAAAATAAAAATTTTAGCGAATAATTTTTAATTAATTTCAAATACTTTTTCATACTCGTCCACCGTTTTTTTATAATCAAACAACTCTAAATTTTTCGCCTGTTTTATATATTTGTTTTTATTTTTCAAAACCATAATAATTTTTTTAGCAAGATCATTATTGTCTGTCACACTAGCAATCTCTCCCATCCCAGTCATTGTTACCGGCACTCGAACTCCTGGCAAGTTTGATGCCACTACAGGTACGTTGCACACCATCGCCTCGGCCTGAACTATGCCAAATGTTTCCAAATTATCAGTGCTTGGTAGTACCAAACAATCCATTTGGGCATAATATTTATTTAATTTATCATGTGTAATTGGTCCAATTAGTTTTATGTATTTATTGAAGTTTGCCTGCCTGCC
>VFLE01000121.1 GCA_009885205.1 Candidatus Shapirobacteria bacterium
GTGCGGGCGTGGCCTGCGCCACATCACATTCCTGTGATTATGAAAAACTGTTACCCCGCAAGGATTCGAACCTCAATTCCTACGTTCAGAGCGTAGTGGACTACCATTATCCGACGGGGTATCGTGTTATATTATACTATGCAAACATTAGACCAACTAATCACAGATTTAAAATTAACTCCCAAACAATCGGATGTTATCAAAAAATATTTTGAGGAGTTGACAGTCGAACTTCTCGAAAGTCTCAAGCAAGATAACTTGCAAAATTTTGAAGAAACAATTTCTTCCATAAAATCAAATTAGTCTCATCGCCATGGCCCGGTAAGACCGTAATATTTTCTTTAAGTTTTAATATTTTTTTAATACTTTTATCTAAATCTGTTTTAGATGAGTAATTATGGCTAGTATCACCTATCCCATCGGCAAAAATGGTATCACCTGTAAATAATAATTGCGATTTTTCGGCATAAAAACAAACACTCCCCGGAGTATGTCCCGGAGTTTGGATCACTTTAATCATTTCATCCCCAAGTTTAATTCTTCTTATTTTTTGAAGTTTGCCTGCCCGCCGTGGAGGGAAGTTTGAAGTTTTTATTTTTAATGCCTTAATTTTTTTATTTAAATAATATTCTGCCGTCTCTGAAGCTCGGTTAATCAAAAAAATATCTTCTGTTCCCATTGCTACCGGAATATTGTATATCAACTGCAAGTCCAAAACTCCCAAAACATGGTCAAAATGACCATGGGTCAACAAAATAGCCATTGGTGTTAAACCCAACTCAGCCACAATTTGGGCAATTTCTACTCCTTCATCACCCGGGTCAATAATCACTGCTGTTTTATCTATTGACCACACTATATAGCAATTTGTGCCCATTTCACCCACAATTATCTTCCGGTAATTTAGCATAAGATATTCTATAATACTCTCATGTCAAAAGAACCCAGTAAACGTCTATTTGTCGGTGCCTTGCCTTTTAAATTTACCGAAGGTGAGCTAGTAACCCTGTTTGCTCCCTTTGGTCGGATTACGGCCCTGCGGATTATGCACAATCAATGGGGTAAAAGTCGTGGCATGGGTTTTGTCGAGTATGATGAACTTCAACCAGCCATAAACGCCAAACACGAGTTACACAATTTTGCCGTAGAACCGGAAAGAACAATTATTGTGGATTTTGCCCAGCCCGATCCCTATTTAACCCCCGAAGGTGCCGCTCGTCATATCGAGGCCCTGGGTCGCAAAAAGAAAAAGAATCCTACCTCTACTTTTGTTCCACCTAAACCCACCTCAGCTACCGACGAAAAACCAGTTTTCCATTCCAAAAAATATTACGAACATCAACGCCCCACTATCTTTAAATCTCGTGCCTTCCACGCCAAAGTCGGCGCCAAATTTTCCTCTCGTACAAAAAGTAAGTTATCTCATTAAATATTAATAATATTTTGGAAATTGTAGATTTGTTTTCTGGAAATTATGTAGTCGCTCTTTCTCCTATGGATGGAATTACCGATGCGGCTTTTCGTAAGACTCAAGTCGAAATTGCCAAACCCGATTTGGTTTTTACCGAATTTGTTAGTGCCGAGGGGTTGGCCCACAATGCCGTTAGGCTTTTTGATCAACTTTTATATTCACCAGAAGAACGCCCAATTATAGGGCAAATATTTGGCAAAGACCCCGACTCATTTTATTTGGCCAGCATAATTTTATGTCATCTGGGTTTTGATGGCGTTGATATCAATATGGGTTGTCCTGCCAAAAAAGTCACTCAACATGGTGCTGGTGCTGCTTTAATCGATCGTCCCGAAGTGGCTGCCAAAATTATTTTGGCTACAAAAAAGGGGATTGCTGATTATCAAAACAATCCCAAAATATTTTATAAATTAAATTTAAAACAAAAAGTTTTAGACATAATTGAAAGAAATTTAAAATATTCGAATATTTGTGTAGAGACGCCATATATGGCGTCTCTACCAATTCACCCAATTTCTTTTTCGATTAAAACAAGATTGGGCGTCTCCGAGCCAGTCGTTGACCGTTGGATTTCTCATCTTTGTTCGTTTTCACCCGATTTTATTACTCTTCATGGTCGAACCTTAAAGCAGGGTTATTCTGGACTTGCCAATTGGGATGAAATTGCCAAAGCTGCCATCATATGTCACAATTCGAATGTAAAAATATTAGGTAATGGTGATTTAACCAGTCTTAACATGACTCGAGAATATTGTGCTAAATACGACACTGATGGTGCTACTATTGGTCGGGCCGCCATGGGCAATCCTTGGATATTCAACAACAAAACAGCCAGTTTCCAGGAAAAATATCAAGCCATGTTAAAACATGCTCGGCATTTTACCGACATTTTCCCCCATCGTCGATTCGATCCGCTTCGTCATCATTTTTTATTATATGTTTCTGGCCACCCCAATGCCTCAGCTTTACGTCAAGAAATTGTCAAGTTGACATCGATTGACCAGCTTTGTACCCTTGAAGCGGCCATCACCGACTGATACATTTATATCTATGGCAAATAATACCGACCTCAACACCCTTAATAGCATTGAAAATTTAATTCATAGTCACAATACTCGACTAGAATCTCTTCAAAAAGAATTAAAAACTCACAAAATGATGCTTGATGCTCTTTTAGAGAATGACAAAGAATATCAAGAGGCCGCCTCGGCTGCTGCCGCTGCTACCAAATTAAAAACTCAATCAAAAGCCAAAGTTCTCTCGGTCACCGATGGCAAAAATCAAGTTGAAAAAATCAAAGAACAACAAATGGAAGTCAAAGAATTAAAAATCGCTCTTTCAGACTATTTATCCCAATACGTAGTTTTGTCAGGTAGCAATCAAATCGAATCACCCGATGGTCAGGTTTTTGATATTGTCAGCAACGCCCATTTAAGCAAAAACAAAAATAGTAAATAATATAGCTAAAGAATTTATCGGGGTTTTAGGGTAAAATATATTCTGTGAATATTGATAATGTCAGGCAATATTTAAAATCTCTATCCTTACCCGATTTTCGCACTCGGCAAATTATCAAAAATTATTTTTCCGGGCGTTTTGACAATTTTGTCGCTATGTCTGATCTCCCTCTGGCTTTACGTAATGATCTTGATGCTAGATTCCCTTTGCTTTCTGTCACCGAATCTACACTACTAGTTTCAGAGGATTCCAAAAAAGCCGCCCTACGGCTACACGATGGCCTCCACATTGAATCTGTTCTCATGGATTATGGTGAATGGACAACAGCTTGTATTTCAACCCAGGTCGGTTGTCCTTTGGCTTGCACCTTTTGCGCTACTGGCAAAATGGGACTTAAGCGAAATTTAACCGTTGAAGAAATTATTGACCAGATAATATTCTGGAAAAATAAAAGTTTCCCTACGCGCGTCGATAGAATTGTCTTTATGGGCATGGGTGAACCATTTTTGAATTGGGATAATTTATTAGAAGCTTTAAAAATAATTAATAATAAAGACTATTTAAATATTGGCTCCCGCAAAATTTCTATTTCTACTGCTGGCATCGCTCCCAAGATTATTGATTTTGCCAATCTTAACACTGAAATTAACTTAGCACTTTCACTTCACAGTGCTGATCAAAAAGTTCGAGACCTTCTTATGCCTATATCTAAAAGCTTTTCTCTAATCGATTTAAAAAAAGCTCTCGATTATTACACCCATAAAACTAATCGACAGGTGATGCTTGAATATATTTTAATAGATCAGCAAAATGACCGACCTGAGGATATAAAATTAATCAAACAATTTATTGGCAGCAATTTTTTATTTCACGTCAATATTATTCCCCTAAATCCCGTCAAAGGCGGTCTAATTCCCTCCACTCGTCAGGCTGAGTTTACCCAAGATTTAGACAAAGCTGGTATTCCTTTCACTGTCCGCCGCAGCATCGGTCGCAGTATCAATTCCGCTTGTGGCCAATTAATTACCCAAATCTAAGGTATAATATTTAACTTCTATTTTTAAGTTTGGAGTTTTAAGTTTTGTTATTATATTAATTAAGATATGTTTATTGATGAATCACATATCACTATTAAAGCCGGTAACGGTGGTGATGGTATGGCCCATTTGTATCACGATGGTCACCGACCCAAGGGTGGTCCTGATGGTGGCAAGGGTGGTGCTGGCGGTAATTTTTATTTTAAGGGTGTTAATGATATCGGTCGTTTAACCCAATTCAGATACAAGAAAAATTTTGAAGCGGATAACGCTCAAAATGGGGGATTAAATCAAAAATCAGGTCATGATGGTCGTGATATGACACTGGAAATTCCCGTTGGGTCTTTAATTCATTTTGATAATGGTTCCCAAGAAGAAATGATGCATGACGGTCAAATAATTTTGGCGGCTAAAGGGGGACGTGGTGGTTGGGGAAATTATCATTATCGTAGCGCTACCGATCAAACCCCTACTCGTTTTGATCACGGCTATCAAACTAAAGAAAAAAATATTTTTATTGAATTAAAATTAATTGCCGATATTGGCTTAATTGGTTTACCAAATGCTGGTAAAACCAGTATTTTAAATGAATTATCACAGGCCCATGCCAAAGTCGCCAATTATGCTTTTACTACTCTCGAACCAAATTTAGGTGTTTTGCGCAGTGGCAAGATTATGGCCGATATTCCCGGTTTAATTGAAGGTGCTACTGATGGCAAAGGTCTTGGTCACAAGTTTCTAAAACATGTCGAGAGAACTTCACTTTTAGTTCATTGTCTCTCTGCCGAGTCTACAAATCCAGTTGCCGACTATAAAATTATTCGCAGTGAAATAGCCAACCATTCTTCAGTTTTAGCCGAGAAAAAAGAAATATTAATTTTGACAAAATCAGACTTAATAACACCCGAGGAAATTAAAAAAATCAGCAAAAAATTACCCATTAAGCTCGCCGTCTCTATTCTCGATGACGATAGTCTCAAAAAACTCTCTGATTTAATTTCTAAAAATTAGACTAGCGCTTTTTTTACCTTTTCCCAATCTTTTTTCAAATATTTACTTAGTTTTTCAAATCCATCTTTGGTTGTATTTATATCTGATTTAAAATCAGTGATTACTTCATCCACCACTTCCACATATTTTTCATTATCAATTTGTGAGCCGGCTTTTTTAAGGGCCATCAATCTTTTTTCTACCACATCTCTAATTTTTTCAAATCTATCTCTAAATTCGGTACTATAAATTCCAAAAATATCCCGAATTTTTTTAATCATTTCCTCCCGGGTTTCACTGCCTGCTTTTGGCGCTAGCAATATTCCTCCGATGGTCCCGGCAACTAATCCCAAAAAACCAATTAACAATGAATTACTTCCTCTATTTTCGTTTGACATATATTTAGTCTACCACTATTTTTTCCTCTGCCTCGCCGTAGTTTTTAACGAAGGCGGGTTTTCCTTATTTTCAATTTTTAGTATCTTTTTAATAACAATAAATACAACAATGGCGACTATAGTAAAATCAAGCAATGCGGATATAAAATTACCAATTTTAAATTCACTCCCCATTATATTAAATGCAATATTTTTCCACGATCCAGTCGGTGTAAATATCCCAACTATCGGCATAATCAAGTCTTGAGCAATCGATGTCACCAAATCCTTGACCGCCGATCCAATAACCACCCCAATTGCCAACTCAATCACTTTATAGTTTTTCAAAAAATCCAAAAACTCATGATGATTATTCTTCACTTTATCTATTATTTTATTTTTCATAATTCTATTTTAATTGAAAATTGAAGTTTGAAGTTTGAAAATTTTTTTATTATTCCCCCTCCATCCAGTGGGTGTCGACGGCGACAGTCAAGTCAAGAAATACTTTTCTTGCCGACATTAGTTCTAATTCTTTACGAGCATTTTGACCTATTTCTCTAATTTTTTTGCCACCAATACCAATAATCATTTTTTTATATCGATCGGCACTGGTTATCAATTCTGCCTTAATATAGATCAACTTTTGTTTATCTATTACTTCTTTTACCTTGACATTGATGGTGTAAGGGATCTCCTCTCGCAAAAACAAATATGCCTTTTCTCGGATAATTTCTCCAATATATTCTCTGGCACTCATTGCAGTTAGTGGTCTAACTTCACTACTCATCGATTCAATTTCCTCTATTACTCCCCGATTTTCTTTTTGGGGTAACAATTCAAAAATCAAATTCATCAATTGTTTAACATTTTTTGATTTTAAGGCCGACACCATTACCGTTTTATCAAATTCATCCTCCAAATAATTATAATCAGGAAAATGGTTAACCGGTCCTACTGCCTGATCAATTTTGTTATATACTAAAATCTTTTTGGTTGGTATCTTGCGCAATAATCCTAATATTTTATTTTCTTCTTCATTTTTTGGGCGAGAAATATCTACCACTGCTACCACCAAATCAGTTTTAGCCAGTTCTCGCGGTATTTCTTCATTAACTCGCTTGGACATTAAATCAACCACCTTACCAATCAATCCCGGGGTATCAGTAAACAAAATTTTACCCCGTTCATCGGCAAACAATACAGTCTGCGCCCGGCGAGTTGTCTGAGGTAGTGGTGAGGTAATTGATACCTTTTGGTTCATGATGGCATTAATCAAGGTTGATTTGCCCGTATTTGGTCGGCCAACAATAGCCACTTTTCCGTATTTCATTGGTATATTTTAACATAATCAATTTACTTCTTGTCACTTAGCAAGGTATTTGATAGACTGCTAATTATGACTATTGCTAAAACCAATTTACCCAAAGTTTTACCTTTGATTCCTCTCCGCAATGTTGTTCTTTTTCCCTCAGTCGAGACTTCACTTTTTTTTGGTCGCAAGGAGTCAAGTCAATCACTTTTGTCTGCCTACGACAATTTTGGCCGTATGGTAATTATTGCCACCCAAAAAGATGTTGCCACCGAGAAACCAGAACAAAAAGATATTTATTCCACTGCCGTTTTGGCTCATATCGAACATATTTTACAAACTGACGGTTCTATACACGCCATTGTTAAGGGAATTTCTCGTGTCTCTATCGAAAACTTTATTCAAACCGACCCTTTTATTTTGGTTGAATATAAAGATTTACTCTTGACCGAAGAGCAGGCCACCGATATCCAACAACCCGCCGAAGCTTTGCTTTCTCAACTAAAAAAAGCCTTTTCTGCTGGCCGTCAATTTGATTTACCCGCTATGATGCAACTATCAACCGGGGTGTCATCATCTGATTTGGCCGACCAAGTTTCCTTTGCTGTTAGTGCCAAAACTGAAGATAAACAAAAATTACTCGAGACCTTGGCTGTTTCTATTCGTCTTCGAGCCGTTACCGAATTTTTGGCCCAAGATTTAAAAGTGGCTGATTTAGAACGTGACATTGAAATCAAAACTCAAGAAAAATTTAATTCCAACATGAAGCGCAATGTTTTAGAAGAGCGCAAACATCAAATCGAAGAAGAATTAAAAAAACTCGGTGACAAACCTGAATCAGAAACAGATTTTTCTGAGTTAGAATCAAAAATAAAAAATTTAAAAGTCAGTGAGGACATCAAAAAAAAATTATTAAAAGAACACAAACGACTTACTCAAATGGGACCAATGGCCCCCGAATCATCCTATATTAGGACATATTTAGAGACAGTTGTCGAACTACCTTTTGGCGTCTATAGCAAAAATAGCCTATCTATCAACAAATCAAAAAATATTCTAGACCACGATCATTATGGTTTAAAAGATGTTAAGGAGCGAATTTTGGAATATTTATCAGTCATGAAATTAAAAGAGAAATCAAAAGACACTACTCAAACAGCCAATATTTTATGTTTAATCGGGCCCCCAGGTGTGGGCAAAACTTCTGTTGGTAGGTCTATTGCCGCGGCCATGGGTCGCAAGTTTGCTAGGGCTTCTCTTGGTGGTATTCGAGACGAAGCTGAAATTCGCGGTCACCGTCGCACCTATGTTGGAGCTATGGCTGGTCGAATTGTTACCAGCCTAAAAGACGCCGGCACCATGAACCCCGTTTTTATGCTTGACGAGGTCGACAAAATTGGCGCTGATTATCGTGGTGACCCTTCGGCCGCTTTACTTGAGGCCTTAGACCCCGAACAAAACAAAGATTTTACTGATCATTATTTAGATTTTCCCCTAGATCTTTCCAAAGTATTTTTTATTTTAACGGGCAACGATTTGGGTTCCATTCCTTATGCTCTGCGCGATCGTCTCGAAATTATCAACTTTTATGGTTACACCCAAGAAGAAAAGTATCATATTGCCCACAATTATTTAGTTAAAAAAGAAATCAGTGCCAATGGTTTAAAAAATAACCAAATTGTTCCCTTTTCTGCCCCAACTTTACAATACATTATTGATAAATACACCCGTGAAGCTGGAGTTCGCCATTTACAACGGACCATTGCCACCCTTTTGCGCAAAGTCGCCAAAAAAATAGTTTCTACCAAGGCCAAAAAAGTCAATATTAATGATAATGTTTTTATCAAAAAATCATTAGGTCCAGAAAAGTTTTCTTCCCAGCTTAAGGGTAAAAAAGATGAAATTGGGGTGTCTACTGGACTAGCCTGGACCTCAGTTGGTGGCGATATTTTATTCATCGAAGTCAATATAATGCCTGGCAAAGGCTCACTAATTTTAACCGGAAAACTAGGTTCAGTCATGAAAGAATCCTGTCAAGCGGCTCTTTCTTTTGTTAGAAGTATGGCCCAAAAATGGGGGATTAAACAAGATTTTCATAAAATAGATATTCATATCCATGTCCCCGAAGGGGCCACTCCCAAAGATGGGCCCAGTGCTGGTGGTGCCATTACCACAGCACTCGTTTCCGCGCTTAAAAATAAACCTATCTTAAGGGATATTGCCATGACTGGTGAAATCACCTTACGGGGAAATATTTTAGAAATAGGTGGACTCAAAGAAAAAACTATTGCCGCTCATCGGGCCGGGATTAAAACCATTTTCTTTCCCCAAGATAATGAAAAGTCTTTAGTCGGTGTTCCTACAGAAGTCAAAAAGGCTATCAAATTCATCCCTGTGCAACATTATTCCGAAATTTACAAAAAGATTTTTGTTTAACAACATAGTAGAGACGTGATTAATCACGTCTCTACTAAATAGTGATAATTTACATTTTTTCCAACGTCTCGATTCCTAAAATTGATAATCCATCTTTAATTATTTTGGCAGTAACTGACGTTAAAAATATCCGCCTGGCTTCTTCTGGTTCACCTACAATTCGACACTTTCCATAAAATTCATTATATTTTCTGGCCAAATTTAGCAAATATTCTGCGAGTACAGCAGGGGAGTAACGTTCCCCCGCCTCCACAATTTTTTCCTCAAAAATATAAAAATATCTCAATAGTTGTTTTTCATTCTCATCAAATTTCTCATCTTGTTTGAAGTTTGGTGTTTGAAGTTTTGATTTTTGTATTACACTTTTACATCTTGCATATGTATATTGTAAGTACGGTGCTGAATTTCCTTCCATACTCATCACTCTTTCCCAATCAAAAATAATATCTTTTTTAGGGTCGGATGCCAAATCATTAAATTTAACTGCCCCAATTGCCACTTTTTTAATTGATTCAACATCATTTTCTGGTGCCATTTTTTTGGCCATTTCCATCGCTTTATCAATAATGTCAGATAAGTGAATTGTGTCACCTTTGCGAGTGGAAAATTTACCATCTTTCCATCGTATTAAACCATGACCAATATGAACAAAATTAGCATCCCAACCAACCAACTTTGCCGCGGCAAATACTTGTTTAAAGTGTAGTGTTTGTTCCGATCCTACCTCATAAATTATCAAATCAGGACTCCACTTTTCTTTTCTAAATTTTATGGTTGCCAAATCACGGGTAAAATATGTCGTCGCTCCGTCGGATTTTAAAATCATAGCTGGTGGCAAGTCTGGCACTTCCACAATTTCCGCTCCTTCACTAGTTTTACTTAATTTTTTGTCCTTAAAAGTTTGTATAACTTCAGGCAACATTTTTAAATAAAATTCTTCACCATAGGCATTGTCAATTTTTACTCCCAATAATTCGTATACCCTATTAAATTCTTTTAGTGATATATCAACACATTCCTGCCAAATTTTTCTGGCCTCGACATCACCGTTTTCGAGTTTAGCAAACCATTCTCTTCCCTCATCAATTAATGTTTTATCGGTTTCTGCCTCAGTATGAAATCTAACGTATAACTTTTCCAATCCTTCAATTGTATTTTCCATTCCCCAATACTTAATCGCAGTTATCATTTTCCCAAATTGTGTCCCCCAGTCACCCAAGTGATTATCACCGATAGTGTTCCATCCTAATATTTTATAAATATTGTACAAAGCCTGACCAATATTAGTCGACCGCAAATGACCAATGCCAAAAGGTTTAGCGATATTTGGTGATGAATATTCGACTATAACTGTCTTACCTTTGCCAATATTTTCTAACTCATTTTTATATTCATCATTTAAAATATTTTTTGCTTCGTCAATTAAAACATTCTCTTTAATCCATAAATTACTAAACCCGGCCACCCTATCAACTTTTTCAACTATATCCAATCCTGACATGTCAACATCACCTCGCACGGCAAAATCCCCAAACTTTTCCACCGATGGATGTTCCAATTTTGTTTCAATATTTTTTTTCTTCAAAAAGTCATTTATTTTTGTTTTGATCATAGTCTATTTTACCAAAGCGGTGAATTCTAGTGTGAATCCGAACACCCTTCTAATTGATAACATTTTAACTCTCTTTTAAATGCCTCGATAGGGGTCTCATAATCGAGGCATTTTCTTGGTCTACTA
>VFLE01000167.1 GCA_009885205.1 Candidatus Shapirobacteria bacterium
TAGTAGACCAAGAAAATGCCTCGATTATGAGACCCCTATCGAGGCATTTAAAAGAGAGTTAAAATGTTATCAATTAGAAGGGTGTTCGGATTCACACTAGAATTCACCGAACTTGTATACTGTATATATGTCATCTATCGAATCCATCGAGCTCAATGTCCGCTCGTATCGTTCCGCTCTCAAATCTAGCCTCGAAATCACTGTCAATTCTCTTACCAACTCTCATCTCAAAATGGACTCCATCCTCCACCCCTATGGCAATAATCCCGATGTTATCGATATTTCTGCCCTAATTTACACTCTTTTACGTATCCCCAAAAGCATCGACAAAACCAAACTCGTCGTCATGGGTCAAAGCCCCGAAGTTTTTGACCAAGCCGGTTACGCCAACATTACCTCTTGGCACAAATGTCTTCCCACCGCCAGGCGCGCTGTTCGCTATTATCAACCTTCTACCCAAACCTTAGCCAGCATCATTTCTTCCATTTCCGATGTCGACGATATCGTCAATTCTCTCGTCGCCTATCAAAGCGAATGGAACAAACTTCATCATCTTTTAAAACTCCACTATCCCCATCTTCGAGACCTCAAAAAAGCCATCAAAAACGAAAATATCATCAAAACTCTAAATTTACTACCCGGAGATTGGCAAAAACTTTGCCTTGCTTTGGGTAAAAATTGTTCTCTTAGGATCACTCGTATTTACCGCCATCACCACAATCTCCGTCTCCGCCTCTTGGCTGGTTCCTGGATTGATTACACCAAAACCACCCAACATTGGTGGAAAAATATTACTACCAATACTATCGGCATGCATCTACCACACAGGGCAGTTTATTTTGTTTCTAGCAACACTCATTCCATTTTAAATTTAATTACCGGTCAGGCCATCGCTAGTCAAAAAGAACTTCTAAAATTAGCCAAAAATCACCATCCCGACTTGGACAATCTTTGGCAAAACATCCAAAATTCCGAATCATTTTTACACCAAAATGATTTTCTTTATTATCTTTCAAAATATTTAGCCAATGACAAAAAATATCAACAAGACTGGATAAAATTACAAAATAAATTAAATATTTTGTCTATTTTTCCCACTCATTATCTAAATTCCACCCTCCAAATTTTCCCCGTATCGTCCTTGGCTCGCCGAAGCCTCGGCGGAGGCGGCTTAGACTCTCGTTTAAATATTTCTAAACACCAAAAATTGGCGGACTCCAACGCTCTAATTATCAACATCGACTATCCCCTTGGTTTTGCCGCCTACCATGTTCTCTCCGAAGTTCTCGAAAACATCAATGACGTCCGCGGAGTTTATATTTTAGGCAAGGCCGCGGTTTTAAATTCCGAAATTGGCGACATCCAAATTCCCCGTCTAGTTTTTGACGAACACACTCAAAATTCTTATATTTTTAAAAATTGTTTCAATTCCTTTTTCCCTTTTCCCAACAACCAAGGCTCAATTTTAACCAACCAAAAATCAGTTTCTGTTTTAGGAACTTTTTTAGAAAACGAAGCTCTGATTGCCAAGTATTCCGAAAACAATTTAACCGTTATGGAAATGGAGACTGGGCCCTATTTAAATGCCGTTACCGAGGCCTGTTATGACCAACAAACTCCGCGCGGTACTATAGTCGATCTCAATTCCGCTCCCTTCGATCTGGGTGTTATCAATTATACTTCCGATACTCCCTATTCTCAGGCCAAAAACCTCGGCGCCGGCTCTCTCAATCTCTCCGGCCTCGAACCCGTATATCTCGGCTCCCTGGCCATCCTCCAACGGATTATTAACCTTGAAGAATCAAAATAAACACGTCATTGCTCGTAGGAACAGACCTATGTGTCTGTTCCTTTTTCATTATTGTTTCTTGCTAAAATCTGTCATTTTCAAATTAGGTAACGAAATTTTGATTGGCTTTGAAGTATCAAAATATTCAGTGGTATCATGAGTACTCCAAAATTTTCTCTCTGCATCCTCATTTTTAAATCATGGTATTAGTTTTATTTTATTTTTCATCTATAAAATATTATTCTCTGTATCTCCCCTCTTGTCAAAGAGGGGTCAGGGGAGATTGAAAACACTTTCTACCAAAATAAATCAGGTGATGTCTTTACTAAGACTTTATCAACAAACACTGCCATTTCAATGGAACTTATTTTTTTGTTTGACCTAGTGCTATCTATATTACTCGAGTCTTCTGTCAATCCGACGGCTGATCTAGATAGTCGCACATCTTCCCATGACCTAGTCTCCATATCAACTCCTTTTTCTTTCAATTTCCCTGACACATATTTTCTAACATCCATTTCATCTAGTTGGGATAATCCCAAAACTCTCGTCATCTCAATTACTTTTGACACATCCTCTAGGGTATTTACAACAAGACCAGGATGGGAATCTATTTGTTTGTCCCATCCCAAAAATTTTGCCCCATCCTTAAGAAACCAAACAACATCACTTATAGCGATATCTCCTTTTGACACAAAGTATGGGTCAGAATTTAAAACTAAACCCAAATTTGCTCTTTCAGCCACAATCTCATTTTCAGGCCTATCAACAACTCCCACTCCAATCTGATGCAACATATTTTTAAATCCATTTATTAAGCTAGTTTCTGCATCCAACCCCCCCACCAAAACTTCTCACCACATCAATTTGTTTTTTAACGTGATTAACTAACTCCAATGTCTCTTTTTTTAAACTTATCTCAATATTTCCTTTTATTTTTGTTGAATCAAATCCTGACATTTAAAATTTAATCTATAAAACAACTAGTTTAGTGTATCAATAAATTAAAATTATCTTCTAGGTAAAAAATACTCTGGCACTTTTATATTAACGTCATCTGGAAAATAAATTCTCATTCCACTCTCAGTCTCAGTGCTCATACACATCCAAAAAGGCACACCTTTATTTTGGGCTTCAATTCTCAATTTAACAACGTCAACCCTTAATTGGTTTTGAAAGTCTGGTTGATTCATATATCAAATTATATCAAAAATTATCTAACTTTTCATCAAACTCTCAAACTCTTCTTCATCCAAACTTTCTTTCTCTACCAACAACTTTGCCACTTCATCAAGTTTCTTCCTATCTTTAGTCAAAATTTTGATTGCTTCTGCCAAGGCACTATTAACCAACTTTTTAATTTCTTCATCAACCCTCGCCAGCATCGAGTCCGAAATTTTACTAGGCTCCATCCACGCTTTACCAAAATCATTCATATCAATTTGTGGTCCCCAGTTTATCGGCCCTAGCTCCGACATTCCCCATTCCGTCACCATATCCCGGGCAATATTAGTCGCATGAGAAATATCTGACGACGCTCCGGTGGTAATATCACCAAAAACAATTTCCTCAGCTGCCCTGCCTCCCATCGACATTGCCATAATTTTTATCAATTTCGATTTTGTTTGGTGAACTATATCTTTCTTCGGTGGAATTAGGGTAAATCCCAGTGCCATCCCTCGTGAAACGATCGAAATTTTAGTCACCGTGTCCAACTCCTCTTTATAGTTGACAATCGCGTGTCCCGCCTCATGATAAGCCGTCATCAATTTATCTTCATCGCTTTGATCTCGTCGCTTCTCCGATCCCATTTTAACTTTTAGCGCCGCTTCTTCAATATCCGCCATCGTAATTTGCAATCTATCCTCTCGGGCAATTTTTATGGCCGATTCGTTTAACATATTTTCAATATCAGCTCCGGAAAACCCTACTGTCCGTCTCGCCACCGCTTCCCAATTGATATTTTCTACAAATGGTTTACCTTTAGCATGAATTTTAATAATCCCAATTCTCGCCTGTAAATCGGGCATTTCTAGCACCACTCTTCGATCAAATCGTCCCGGTCGCATCAGGGCTGGGTCCAGCAAATCGCCTCTATTGGTTGCCGCCAACACCACCACTGCCGTATTTGTATCAAATCCATCCATCTCTACCAAAATTTGGTTTAATGTTTGTTCCCGCTCTCCGTGTCCTCCATCCATTCCTCCCCGCACCCGTCCAATCGCATCAATTTCATCAATAAAAATAATCGCCTTTCCTGATTTTTTAGCGGTGCCAAACAAATCGCGGACTCGGCTAGCTCCCACTCCGACTAGCATTTCCATAAATTCCGATCCCGCCATCGAATAAAACGGCACATTCGCTTCCCCCGCCACCGCCTTGGCCAAAAGCGTTTTTCCCACTCCGGCTGGACCTACCAACAATACTCCCCGCGGTGCTCTCGCCCCCACTTTTTTATATTTTTCTGGGTTCTTAAGAAAATCGACCACTTCTTCCAAATCTTTTTTAGCCTCTTCCACTCCGGCCACATCAGTAAATTTAGTGTTTTGCTTACCTTTGATAAACAATTTTGCCCCCGATTTTCCGATTCCAAACATCCCTCCTCCACCACCAGATTGACTCTTAAAAAACCATAATATAAACAAAATCGGCACTCCCACCGAGATTAGCATTGTTAGTATATCCCCCAACATCTTCCATCCAGTTCTGTTTTCAACCGTAAATTTTACCTTATCTAGGGGTATACCGGCGTTTTTCAGAATATCTGCCATTGTTCCCGTCCCTTCTTTAGAAGCAACCAAGGTCTGTTCTTTCCCTTTTACTTTAACCAAAATCTCATTATCCATTACCGTTATTTCTTCCGCCTTATCTTCCTTTATTTGCCACAAAGCATCCGACAATGACACTCTTTTAACACTGTCTCCCACAATTAGCTGGGACAATGCCGATATTCCCCAAAATATCAAAATCAAGGTCAAAATAAATCTCAAAATTTGTCTCGGCCCAATTTCAATTTTATGTATCTTCACCCCTGGAGGGAGATTTTTTAAAATATCTTTAGGTATATCTTTATTATCATTCTTTTTTTTCCTCGCCTCGCCGGAGCTTTTTCGCGAAGGCGGGTTCTTTTTTGAAGTTTGAAGTTTGAAGTTTGAAGTTTTGATTTTTTCCCAAATATTCATAGTTAACGATTATATCATCCAATAGCCTTGGGCTCACCCTGTCATCTGTATTTATTTTCTTAAAGATTTCGCCATCTCACCCACTCTTTTACCCGCTTCATTCTTAACCTTCAACTTCCAGCATCGTAGATTTAGCGTCACCAATATCCGCCAATTTACTTCTTTGTTCATCGGTCAGTGTTCCCCCATTTGCCAAAATCGCCGCATATTTGGCAATTTCATTTCTCAAAGTAGTCCATACATGCAAATCCATTCCTCATTTTACCAATTCCATCAACAATTCTCTATCATCATCTTTCCCCTGTCTTACATTAAACACATGTCTACATTTTGTACATTTATATTCGATTTTATATTTGAAGTTTGAAGTTTGAAGTTTTGCTTTTACCGGTCTCATCAATCCCTGACAATCACTCAATCTATCTCCAGGTATCTCAAAATCCACATGTTTCCCCCACAAGCATTTTGAACAATGATCTGTATATCCATCCCCTGTTACTTTTTCCCCACAATTATCACAAACAAAGTCCTCTACTTTACGTAAAAAATTCTTTCTCCCCTCTTGCCTGCCCGCCTTTGGAGGGTCAAAGGAGGGGTTGGGGGTAGATTGAAATAATAATTTCTTTTTTTTGTTATTTTGGAAATTGGTCATTGTGATTTGTTTGGAAATTGGTTATTGGAAATTGGAAATTATATTTGTGTTGAAGCTATTTACTTACTTCAACACCTAGTCGTATATCTCTATCCAATTTTTGATTAAACAACAACTTTCCTCCCACTACACTCGCCGACGGAGTTACTTGCATTGGTTGCATTCCGTTGGGTATTGATACTAAATTAATCATTCCCGTATCTCCAAATCCTGACTGTCTCTGAATATACAACATATAGGAAAACTTATCTCCAATTTGAGCCATACTACTGGCATATTTTACCTCTACCACCACCTTTTTTCCAATTGGTACGGTTACCAAAAACCCAATTTCCCTCTTTTCTCCTACATTAGTCATTTTAACCTCATTTAAAGCCACATTTTGAATCACTCCCCCAGTATTAATTACCACCTCCGACACTTGAACATCTTTAGGTAAATATATTCGTAAATAATTTTTGTAATCACCTCCGGGCCAGGCCGTTGTTTTGGCCAAATTTTCATAACTTATTCTCAAAACTCTTTCCACCGAGGTATTTTTAATTTCAATTTTTTGCTCCATTGCTCGATAGAGGAAATAATTTACCTTGTTTACCCCCAAGTTCGATTCAACTACATAAAGATAATCACCATAACAATCCTTCACCCCACATTTTCCTTCAAACACTTCTCCGTCCCACCCCAAACTTCCCACCACCTCCGCGGTAGTTGGCTCATTAAACATCATTTGCAAATCATTTTTTTCCAAAACATCAATCAAACCCATCATTAAATTCCACTTTTGCCCTGTTTTCAAGCTTGACACCTCCGCAAACAATTGTCTTCCCATCCCTCCCAAAAAACTCGCCTTTTGTACCGACCCTGGGAAAAACTTTGACTCCGAATAAAATTCTGCCTGTTCATACAAATTATCTTTATCTATTTTTTCCTTAAAATCAGGCACAAAAATCGGTCCCGTCGCATTAAGCATCGATTTTACTACCGCCAAATCCACCCCCATTACTCCATCAACCGATCGACCTACTTCTTTTTCAAAAAACCATTGAATATCTTTACTGGCTTGGGGGAAACTGGCTTTCCAGTTTGAGTCCCTCATAAACCAACCCGCTTCACCCAAATATCTTTTTATTTCCTCTGGTGGTTCCACGTGTCCCCTCAGTTGTCCATCTGCCTCATAAATATCCTTAATATCAAACGA
>VFLE01000024.1 GCA_009885205.1 Candidatus Shapirobacteria bacterium
ACCCAGCCTACCCAGAATTTATTCATCAATTCCATTTCTAATAATCATATGTTGAATAACTACTTTTTTCCTTCTATTTTCTGCAGAATAATTATCACAACAACCTTTTTCTCCCTTTTTTCCACAACCAGCACATATGTGAAGTGTTATTATTTTATATCCAGAACTTATCAATGTAGCATTATCAGATGTAGCAGACCATCTGTAATTTGGATTATTGTGTTTTATTTTAGCATATGTTTTAAATGTTTCTATGGTCGGCGTCAAAGCGTCAAATTTTAACTCAATTTCAAAAGGGTATATGGATATATTGAAAAAACTGAAAACCTAAAATATATCTTGAGCTTTCAGTTTTTTTCAATATCTCCCAGGGGGTTATAAAAACGGATCAAAAAATGGCGCTTTGGCGCTTTTTAATATATATATATATAACTTAATTATTCTTGTTTTATTTTAATATTCAAATAAATATTTCGGTGATCAATACCAGCTTTTTTATGTCTTTCTTTATGTTCAACATGCTTAGAACATCTAGTAATAAATGTTTTTAAATTCATTTTACATTTAAATCCAGATTTATCATTAAAATACTCTTTATAAGAATCAAACATATCTTTAGCTTTTAAAAAGTCATCTTGATTATCTGTTATTTCATAAGTATCATCAAAGAATTGTTTAATGTCGTCATTGTCGTCAATAAATTCTTGTTTATCTCCAACAACTTCTTCTGGTTTTGTATATTTAAAATCAACTTTAGACAATTCTCTCCATCTATTTAATAAAAGAAACATCAAAGTTCCTTTAATTTTATTTGCGTATTTATCAGTTTTTATGCCAACTAATTTTAATCGTTCAAAACTCTTTGTTGGCTCACTAACAAAACGTGTATTAAATTTAATAAATTCAAGTCTATCTG
Source organism: Candidatus Shapirobacteria bacterium (assembly GCA_009885205.1). Classification (GTDB taxonomy): domain Bacteria; phylum Patescibacteriota; class Microgenomatia; order UBA12405; family UBA12405; genus UBA12158. The sequence continues at coordinate 917 of VFLE01000024.1, forward strand.
GAATACTATCATCTGCGACATCTTGTAATCCAAACGATGTATTACATTGAATAATTGGAGTAAATTGTGGTAAAAAGGTAAATGATTTTTGAAATAATTGACGAGCCGATATAATATCACCACCAGTAATTGCTTTCATCAAACTATTATTTAGTTTTGCACCTTGTGCTGGTTCTGTAAAACTCCAAACTCTAATACCTCTTGATTGTGCCAACTCACTATTTGCGTTTCCATTTGGTCGAGTTTTTTGTGTTAAATATGATACATCACTTGTATAAAAATAAGAACCAAGAGCTTTTTCTAAATATTTCATAAATAAACCTTTTCCGTTTCGTCCTGTTCCAGTCCATATTTGAAATATTTCTTTAAGATTTCCACCATGTAATACTTCAGCTGTTAGATTTAAAAAATAATGACGACGATTTTCATTAATAAATATATTATTAAGTATTTCATTTAATTCGTCTAAATGTTCATCTGTTATATCTTCTTTAGACATACCACATTTTCTACTACAATAATCGGTCTGTTGTGTTTTGCGCCATTCATTAATTTCTAGATCATATACATCTTCTCCAAAACATAATAAATAACCATTACCATCTAACTTTTCAATAAATTTTTCAACTTTAAACATATATATACACTGTTTCATTAAAGCATCAACATATGCTACTGATTTTAACTTAATAATAATTTCATCACATAGTGATGCCATTGATTCTAGTTTAGCTATATCAAAATCTATTAAACTGTCATTTGTTCTTTCAATAGCATTCTGTAATAAAACATCTCTTAATTCAAGATATTTAATTGCTATTTCTCTACATATTTTTTCTCTAATTATTGAATTGCCATCAAGTTCTTCCCAAATGCCTTTCTTATAAACATACCACTGAGGAGTTGGTATTTCTGCCCCACATATAAACATATCTTTATAAAAATAATGAAATATACGAGCCACGTCGTCGTGTGTTGTATTTAAAGATTTTGTCATTTTTAAAATATCATCATCTATAAGAGTTATTGGTATATTTGATAATGTTATTTTTTTAAGTTCTTCTTTGTTTTTAGGATAAAGAATATCTTTTAATTTTTTTAATTCTGTAGTCATTTTTATTTTTTTATTACCATGACTAAAACAGGTCAAATAAGTACAATATTTATTCATGTAAAGACAACTATGTTTTCCTTCTGTATGAATAACACCATCATCTACTAAACATTTTGTACTCGTTAAACATATAAATTTATAACTATTGTAAGAAGAAATACGCTGATTGGTATATGGATTAGATGCAGTACATCTCCATTTTCCATCTTCAATGTTAAATATTTTATCTAAAATAGGAGAGCATTCTTGTGTATATTTATCTTCTTGTAAATCTGTTTCTATAAATACATAATTATTATTTTTATAATTAGTAAAAAATTCTGAGTTTTTAAAATTTATAAGATTCTCGTGATAAACCGTATCTTTCATATCCTCAACATAAATAATTGAAGAATTTAATAAACCAGCTTTTCCAGCATATAATTCATATATTGATTTATCATTTCCTTTTTTGATACAAGATGGTAATCGTAGTCCAGACGTATATACGGATTTATCAATTGTTAAATTATCATTTGATTTTTCAACATTATCAATTAATATTCTAGCATCATCTATATTAACTTTAAAGTTAAAAATAATATGATATTTTTCTTTTTCGTTATTTTTATAAATACAATATTTCTTTTGTTCTTCTGTTAAAATAAAAATATTATCTAATTGTTCAAATACTTTATTAACTATTGTTTCAATTGATATTCTATCGTCATCATAATCAATAAAAAATTTAAAATAATTACCATATGCTGTAACTCTTTCTGTTAATGGAGGGTTTGATTTATTCTTTTCTAATAATTCATAAACAATTGGTAATTTATCAACGGGTATATGTAAATTACCGCCATCCATAAAAGTATGCGTGATATTATTCTTATCTTTAGTAGAATAACCAACCATAAGCATTTTTTTTGTGTTTTGGATATTTGTCATTTTATAAAGTTCCTTAGCTTTTAATTTCTATAATTAAACGCACTCCTTTTCTTTATATCTTTAATACAATTAATTTATAAGAGTAATGCTTATAAATTAATCTTATTAAACAACAACATTTGCTAGTTTAATTTTTAATCGTCTATCTTTAAAATATTGTTTTCTATCAAGTTTAACTCGTGGTTTTCTAAATTGTTCGTAATATTTAGAATCTGCTTTTTTACACTCTTTACATTTATCAAATGCTAATTTACCATTTTTATTATAAAAAAATTCTTTAATTGGAGCATATAAAATATTACAATGTTTGCATAAAACATCTTTCATTTCTTGTGTGTTCATATTGATCATCTTATATATACGCGCACATTATCTTTAAACCTTTTCAACCGCGTTCAAAACATTTAAACATTTTCTACTATATCTTTATAACCAAAACAAAATGGACGAGTTTATTCAAAAGCATTCTAAAAATCCTAAATTTGAAAACTCCACCTTTGATGCTGGAAATCAAGTTTTTACATTTGGAAAACACAAAAACCTAACTTTTAAAGAAGTTTTTGAAAAAGATAAAAATTACGTTGCCTGGCTGATCCAATGTAAGGGGGAGCAGTTGAACTTTGTTAAGCGCGCATATGTCTATTTTATCAACAGAATTGATGAAGAGTCATTAACTAAAGAATTATAATCTTTTGTATAATATATAAAAAAAAATGCCAACGCGTGTAGAATATTATAAATTTATCAAAGCGGTTCAAGCCAAAGATTGTGTTTCATCGTCAGCATTACATGCAGCAGAAATGAAAGCTCTAGCGTTAAAGATGGGTTATTTACAAGCTGGAGGGATAGCATCAAAAGTTGTTAAAAAATCAAAAACAGCTGTAGCAGCTAAAGCACCACCTAAACCAGTAAAAAGTCTAGAACAACGAAGAAAGGATTTATTTGATGAATACAAGAAAATCGTTATAGAAGTATCTGATAGCGAAGCTGTAGCCATCCGTAAAAACAAACAAAAGAAAGAGATTTTAGAAAAAAGGAAGAAGTTAGTTTAATAAATCAACTACCCAAACCATATAAATTGACTACCCAAACTATATATTCGGCTACCCAAAGATAACATTTGACTACCCAGAAATAAATAGTTTTTTTTTGTTGTATTTCTGTAATCTCTCTAATCTCTCGCTAACTATGGATACATTTAAAAAAAAAATAAATATATATA
>VFLE01000185.1 GCA_009885205.1 Candidatus Shapirobacteria bacterium
ATTGTAGATATTGTAAAAGATTTCTGCTTTCTCAGAATAAAGGCGGTTCAACGCAAAAAGAAGAATGCTATGTTGGATGTAATAAAGAACCATGTTCATATTGCCTTTCATTTTAGGAACGGATCGAATAGACATGGTCATAGACATGGGGATAAAAATACTGATCATATAATCAAATGTTTCTTTGTATACAAGGAAAATATTCAAAAGGTCAGATATGGCATTTATGAGGCGGCAGAACTAGAAACGTATTTCAATACTCAAATTTGTTCGAAATGCGGCGATTTTATCAACCCCAAAACAAAGAAAGATAATGCATGTAAGTTTATGAGACATTTTCATGACCGACCTTATAAAAAACATTACAAAGATGTAAACCCATTTTACAAGGTTCAATGTACACATGACAAACTCGAGGCAACTAGTCGAAATTTTTGAGACCCCTTTCATTACAATGGGCGTTTTACACTTTCGGACATTGAAAATGAGAAAAGGTCTAAAGTTTCACCGATGGGAAAGATGTAGAATGGCTAAATTTCATATATTCATCCAAATTGCATTTTCTTCGTTTTTGGCTTTGTCTATATTTTTCACATTGTTTTGCTAATTTTTCATATTTTTTACTCTTGTTGCATGGTTTCTTAATTTTCCTATCTAAATTAAAAATATTACATTCAACAAAATCGCGGTTCATTTTTACATATTCAGCGCACGGTTTATAATCTAATTGTGATAACAATGTATCAGAACATCTCATTCCAAAATGTTTATTCATTATTCCTAAAAATTCTTTTACGGTATGTTTACCCGTTTTGTTCGCTCCTACACCATTGTAATATACATATTCAACCATTATATATATATAATAATACAAATAATAACTGGTTAAAATGAAAAATTGTATGTGATTTATTTATTGGAGCGGTATAAACTAATATTTCCTCCATTTATAATAATTTCTACAGAATCTTATATACAATCAATTTCGGAATGGAAATATTACATGAAGCAAAAGATATCCACAAAACATCGTTTCTATCCCACGTTTTTTCCACAACAGAAGAAGGAAAGGCGGAAATATTAAATGTGGTTCAGTACGCATCTTTAGGCGTTATTCCTATTGTGATTTTGAATAAACTGATCCAGCGATTTATTCCCGATGCAGATGGAGAAAAATCGACAATCGAACTTTTAGTCGAAATATTCATTCAGCTCATTGTTATGTTTTGCGGAATTATTGTGGTTCATCGAATCATTAGTTATATCCCCACGTACAGTGGATTCAAATATGAGAATTTGACTTTAACAAATGTCATTTTGGCATTTTTGATTATTGTTCTTAGCATTCAAACCAAATTGGGGATCAAGGTAAATATTCTAGTAGATCGCGTTTCCGATTTATGGAATGGTCCGGAAAAGGCACCGACAAAACAGAGCCGAGGAAATATGTCTTCGGGTCACGTGTCTAGCCAGGCCGATTATTTTGACAGCTCGTCCATGCAGTCCGAAATATTCCCTCCGGCGCCGGTAGTTACAACGAAAGCCTCGACTGGAACATATGACCAGATGATGAGAGGGGGTGCTCAACCTGATTATGCCCCTCCTGGACCGATGGCGGCAAATAGCGTTTTGGGAGGATCCTTCGGATCTTTTTTTTAAGAATTTGCAACTATTTTTTTATGTATTTTTATTCACATAAAAAATAAAACTAAATCAGTTTCTTGTAGAAGGACAAAATTTTATCTACAAATATCCAATTTTCGATGTTACGCCGATAACATTCATTAATATAAAATCCATCAGCGTTTCCATTTTCATTTATCCATCGAATATCGTTGCATAATTGGAAATCAATTAGCATCATTCCAGTGTCAATATTTTGAACTTGCGGAGTAGATCCTTTTAATACCGGTTTAAATGGAAATTCGGTTTCCGGTCTAGATTGATTGAATGTGTACATTTTGCCGGGCTCAATCTCGCTTAGAAAATGATAAAAATCGGGGTGCATTAAATTATCATCGTCCAGAAAATAAAGAAACGTGTCTTGGTTTTGGACAACACTCAAGGCGAAATTTCTTTGCGGATTTCCATTTACGCCTTTATCTCCGCATATGTATTCTTTTATTTTATCGGTTTTATCAAAAACGTTTGTCGGAATGGAAGACACATATTTTTCGTCATAGACAATAATCCATTCTTTCACATAATTAAAATCAATGCTCTCTTGTATAGTTTTCAAATTACCGGGTATAGTGCATGGTGTTATAATAGTTAAAAGTTCTGTTGGATTTTTAACAACCACAGTTTCGACTATGGGATTTGGATAAAAAATAGAGTAATCAGAGCAGCTTTTATAAAGAAGGAGGAAATAATTGACTAATTCTTCTTCTGAATGATCCGATAAAGAATAACATTTCACGCCATCTAATTTCAAATAATCCATATAATCAGTCAATCTTTCCGTTTTGTATTTGCTGTCTAATAAAATGATATCGTTTTCTTTGTTTTGATATAATTCAATAAGTTCCTTTTTATTTTGTCGGAAGGTTTCCAACCCAATAACGCAGTATTGCGTTTTATAATCCGCGTTAAATATTTCGTTGCAATATTTATATTCATAATTTTTACGCCTCCATATTTGACTATATTTATCAGAAAAAATGGCATCTTCGTCGGCTCCCAATTCTTTCATTTTTTCATTTATCTTGTATTTTTCGAAACATTGCGGATATAAATGATGTCGGCAAAGTCGGGTTATTTCGGAATTTCGTATCAATGAAAAATTATTATTGTTATTATTCATGTACTGAATATATCCGAACTTTGCGATTTTTGCCATTTTCGTTTTTACCGAAGTGCGCAAAAGAAGTTCATAATCATCTGCGATTGGTAAAAATTCGGAATAATTCCCCATTTCAATAAGAGAACTTTTTCGCCATATTCTAGGATGATTGGGGACGGCGACGATCTTGCTGAGCGTCGTATTATTAATATTGGGAGTAATCGCCACATTTACCCATTTATTTTTATATTTTTGGCAATAATATCCACAATATCCCAATCCAAAAAAATCGCCATAACTAAAATTATCCCCATTCTCATATAAATTAATAAAATCCGTGTAAACAAATCCAATATCCGGATTATTTTCAAAAACGTTGGCAGCATCATGGAGAAGATCGGGCAGAATTTCGTCATCATGATCCATTTCGATAACATATTTTCCTCTACATAACATAACCGCCTCATTTTTCACATTTCCGATGCTTCCGCTATTTTCGCTTCTTTTATAGAGCCGAACGCGCCTATCGTTTCCCAACGTTTTTATAAGAAACGGAAAATGTTCGTCTTCGGGCGAATCATCTAGAATTACCCATTCCCAATCTTTTAGCGTCTGTTCTTTGATGCTGTTGTATGCGCGAATAATTTTATCGTACGACTTGTAGCATGTTGTAAATAAAGAGAATGCGACTCGCGTTTCTGAATGATCATCCACAATATTGTCCATGTAACATTTATTAATTATATTATTCAAATACTCTACGCTAGGCATTTTATTTAAACCGCTAATCTCTTTATCGGTCATTGACCACGAAGAAATTAAATGGACCCATCGCCTTTTTATTCTTTCGGGAAGTATTGAATCGATCACGGGCAAATACATATCTTCCGACTCACCAAAGGTAAGTAATAAATGATATGTCGAATCAAATAGTTTATTCAGATCTAGAGGATTATCGGTTATAGTCAATGAAAAAAGAAGGTTGTCTTTATTTTCTTGGAAAAACAGATCAATATACGAATATTCCGCGTTTCGAAATAGAAGCGTGATCGGATATTTCATATTTCTTTTATATAAAATGCAAACTTTATATAAGTTATTGTAAAAATGCGCAAGGTTTAAATTTTGATGCGATTTTTGAAAATCCGGAAGGCGAAGCACTGAATATTAATTCTGAATTTGTTAATATGAAAAATTCGGTAACTGCATCTAATATTTGTTTTTGCGATACGTTTATTAAAGAGCTATGTCCAATTTTAGAGTTGGTTATAATAATATTATTGTATTTTTCTTTTAGCTTTTTTTTGCAATTGCGCCGTTGAATGTTTACACCCTTGAAGATTTATAATGGGACGCCCCATGCGAAGCAGAGGCGTATCAATAGAGATTTAAAGGCAACTTTGCTACGCTTAACCGATAAATGAATTAAAAGGCAAACCTCCGTAGGAGGTTTGTCCCATTTTAAATCTTCGTCGGTGTAAAATTGCGTTGATTTAATATATAAAAAACAATTACAAATTGTATTACATGTCGGAAAAACCGGAATTAGTAACCGTGTATATAGAAATAGAAAGATTTAGCAATGAAAAATATGAATTTAATAAAGAAACCGGAAAACTTGAATTGGATCGAGTATTGCCACACCCATTTATTTACCCTTATGCGTACGGATTTATTCCGAAAACGTTGGCTGATGATGGAGATGAATTGGACGCTCTTATTATTACCGATGCGATTGTAGAACAAGGAAAAGAATACAAAGCAAAAATAGTCGGAGTTTTATTAATGGAGGATGAAAAAGGGAAGGACGAAAAAATAATATGCGTTTTGGAAAACGAGGATTCCAATATACAAAATATATATGATTTGGAATTATCTATTCGCAAAGAAATAAAATGGTTTTTTGAAAACTATAAAAAAAATGAACCAGAAAAATGGTCCAAGGTAGAAGGATATAATGTAAAAGAAACCGCTTTGAATTTATATAAAAAATCAACAGATTTATTTTATTCGATATATACGATTTTTGTATTTTGTGGAGGAAAATGTGGAGGGACGACTTTATCCGCAACGCTAGAACGCTCTGGGCAAAAAGTAATTCATTATCATGGATTTGACACCAAAGGATATTTTACACCTAAATTAAGCTTAAATGTAGAAAAAACTTATAAAAAACAAATAGAACACAGTTTCAAGTATTTAAAAAAAATATATTTTATAGACAGTTACAGAACGCCAATTGAACGAAAAATTTCAAGTTTTTTTCAAAATATAAATATAATTTTGGTTAATTATAAGACATTTTCTATTCACGATCTTATTATTTTTTTCAATAAAAATTTATTATACAAAATCGAAAATTATCACCCCATAAATGAAGTTCTTTCTAATTATAATTTCCCTTTGTTTTCGACTTTTAATTTTGAAAAAAAATATAATATTGTTAGCCATGATAATAAAATTTTCATTAAACTTTTATTCAAAGATATAAATATTTGGGGAAAGATACTTGGTGAAATTTTTGGAAAACAAATCGAACTTCATCCTGAAAATGTAACGACTGACAAACAAATTAACGATTTATATTCAAAATTTAAAAAAAA
>VFLE01000089.1 GCA_009885205.1 Candidatus Shapirobacteria bacterium
ATCCGAGGAAAAAGAAGAATCCGAGGAAAAAGAAGAATCCGAGGAAAAAGAAGAATCCGAGGAAAAAGAAGAATCCGAGGAAGAAGGAGAAGGGGTAGAATTCGAAGAGTCGACCTATGCATCGCGCATTCGATCCGCACTCGTAGAACTGAAAAACCGCCAAGAAGAAATATTATCCCCCACCGGTCTTCAGCAATACAGCCCCAAATTTCTCCGAATCTTGGAAAATCTTCAAAACACAGAACACAAAGGACTCCATCTGGTATACAGTCAATTCCGCACATTAGAAGGAATCGGAATCTTGAAACTCATATTGGAAGCCAATGGATTTGCCGAATTCAAACTTACGCGAAATGCCTCGTCCGGTCTTTGGGAAATTCCCCATTACGATGAAGAAACTGCGAAAAAACCTAGATTCGTATTGTATACGGGAACCGAATCGCCCGAAGAAAAGGAAATTATACGTAATATTTACAATAGCTCTTGGACAAATGTACCCGAATCAATCATCACACAAATCAAATCTTTCGACCCTGTAGAAAATAATTTTATGGGCGAAGTTATAAAAATATTTATGATTACGGCTTCCGGCGCCGAAGGTATCAATTTGAAAAACACGCGATATGTTCATATTGTCGAACCCTACTGGCACATGGTTCGTATTGAACAGGTTATTGGGCGCGCTCGGCGCATTTGTTCTCACCAAGATTTACCACAACAGTTACGCACGATCGAAGTATTTTTATACATGTCCGTTTTGTCCGAGATGCAAAAGACCAATGAGAAAACGGGGTCCGTTATTAAAGGAGATATTAGTAAGTTGATGCCAAATTCTCGCGATAAATCCGACGATCGGACTATCTATGATCGTTATACACGCGCGCTTTCCAAGAAAGCGGAAATATTGACTACCGACCAAATATTATTTGAGAACGCGCTTATCAAAGATCGAGTGAGTCACCAAATATTAACTGCGGTAAAGGAAACGGCAATGGATTGCCAGCTCTATGTCGAAGGACATAAAGAAGAAAATTTGAGATGTTTTGCGGATTTTGGAACGGTGAAATCAAACGCATTTGGGTCAAATCCTTCGTTTGAACAAGACGTTGCCGAAAAAGATGTGAAAGAGGTGGTGGAACAATCAACAAAGATTACTGCAGTTACGATTGCGGAGAAAAAATATGCATTCAATAAAACCACCAAAGAACTTTATGATTTTGCGGAATACAAAAAAGCCAAGGGAATTGAGGGATTAAAACCAGTAGGAATTGTGGAAAAAGACGGAAAGCGATATGTAGTTCGACCCATATAATTTTCAGAGTATTATATAGAATGGATAATATTTTGAATGTTCCGAAACGTTATATACCCGCCGTATTGTCGCTGAACGATACAAAAAAACAGCGTGCGTATCTAACGAAATCGCGCCGGCTATATAAACGCGGCAAATTCTTCGCACGGCCGAAACTTGGATCATTCAAGTCCAAGCCTTCCGGGCATGTGGCGACTGCAAAAAAACGGTTTGGTGTGGATACGATTGGTGCCACTGCGGAATTGGCGAGAAAGAGTGGATGTACGCGTAAAGCTTTAGCCAAAATTTTGAATAAAGGCCGGGGGGCCTATTATTCGAGTGGATCTAGACCGAATCAAACTGCCGAATCTTGGGCAAAAGCGCGTTTAGCGAGTGCTTTAACCGGAGGACCCGCTGCAAAAGTAGACCATACTATTTTAGAGGAAGGGTGTAAAAAGGGGGGTTCGTCTTCCAAGTCAGTAAAAACAAAAACGCATAAATGGTCCACGAAATACAAAAAAAGTATAGATTGTAAGAACCCACATGGGTTTTCTCAGAAACAATATTGCAATTATGGAAGAACCCGGCAAAACAATATATTCGAAAATAAAATATAAAAACTCGGTGCGTTTCTATTTTACAAAACAGGACATATGAACGAACAGAACAACGTTCTTACTATAAAAACTGTCCAAATTCAGCCCATTCGCAATATGATTACGGCGATAAAAGATATTCTCACCGACGCCACGATTACGTATACAAAAGACGGACTCAAAATCATTAATTTTGATAAAACACATACGATTTTAGTCAATGTCATTCTGAATGCCCATAAATTCGAGCAATATGTATGCCATCCCGATAAAATTATTGTATGTGCAAATACACTCCATCTGTTCAAAGTGATTTCGACCATGTCTAATGATGATACTCTCTCGATGTATATTGAGAACTCGGATTATCATGACGGAATTGTTTCGCATTTGGGCCTTCAATATGACAATGGAGATATTAAGCAATGTTATAGTCAAAAACTTCGGCTCATCGAGCCTGATACCGAAGAGTTGGTCGTCCCGGATGTCGAGTACTCGACCGTCATCAACTTGCCTACCGCCGATTTTCAAAAAATTATCCGCGATTTGAATGGGATTTCGGATCGTATCGAGATCAAATCGGTGGGGAATGATCTCATTTTTTCATGTGAGGGTAATTTTGCTAGTTCCAAAATATACCGATCAGAATCCGATGGATATATGGAGTTTATCCATAAACCAGATGCCGCCACTGTAATCCAAGGCGAATTTTCATTGAAATCGTTGGCACATTTTATTAAATGTACGCCTTTATGTAGTCACTTGGAGATGTATTTAGGAAATGATTTGCCGCTTATTGTGAAATATGATGTGGCGTCTTTAGGAGAGATTAAATTGTGTTTGGCTCCGTTGCCGCCTAGCTAGATTAAGCTGCATACATCTCCTCCTCCTCCTCCGTCTCCCCAATCCGACGCAGGATAAGTAGCATAAAACACTAATAAATCGGTTTTGCCGACTTGTGAATCATAAGGGATTTCGTATCCTAAAGTTTTGCGAATGGTATTTATATCGTCAAGGATTCCAGAATATAAAGATAAACATAATGTATTTTGTTCCGTGTATAAAATGTATTGTTTATAATCAGCAATGCGTTTATTTAGTTCCGTGTTATCATACAGGTTTGTATCATATATATATTTTCGAAAACTCAAAATGCAGACATTTTTTTGAACAATAATCTGTATGTATTTTTTTGCCATTTCGAGTTTTTCTTGTTCGTCTGAACTATTTCTATCCATGTTTGTTTAGCCGTTTGACTATAATCAAGAACCCTTTGAATAAAATCGTTAAAACTGTCTTGAAATTCAGTTTTCTTTGTATAATTATATTCTATTCCGGTTCGAGTGTCTACTATTTTACAAGTTTCTAAATTTGTATTATCTCTGCATACTTTCGCCCCCCCCCCCTCCTTCGGGTCTGTTTTACTACTCTTTTTCTTGCGTTTTTCGTCATATATATATATATA
>VFLE01000164.1 GCA_009885205.1 Candidatus Shapirobacteria bacterium
GGACCTCCTTTTGTTACGGATGCATTATAAGAGAGTCTGGACCTCCTTTTGTTACGGATGCATTATAAGAGAGTCTGGACCTCCTTTTGTTACGGATGCATTATAAGAGAGTCTGGAGTTATAATGACATAGTTTCATACAATGATCTTTAAGAACCTTGAATTTTCTTCATGAATTCGGATGATCCTTGGTTCTCATTCGATTTAGATTCTTCGTTCGAAATATCCAAAACCTTTTTCGTAGAATCGCACGTTGCCGGTGTCGATGTATATGTATAACATTTATCGCCATATTGATATGTTTTTCCTTCAATGTTACCAATCACCGGACCATTAAACAAGATACAATTTTTATCGTTGCATGCTTTTCTGAACATTGTCGCTAAACCCAATCCTAAAAGGATCGATATAATAAATTGTCCGATCGGAGTGGTTAATAGACGTTTGAAATTCATATAGATTATATATTCCCGAGACAATATATTTTAACAATATAATATAATAGAATCTGTCCAAGATGAAACTCTCAAAATTACAAAGAAAAACGCGAAAAATGAAAAAAAAATATAATGGCGGAGACAACACGGTTTTCCAATATGATAATATTTTGGGCTATAAATTACATGTAATTATGCCGTATAGTGTAGGACCAACGAATCCAAACGATATGTTATTCAAGCCCATGTTTTACATCAAAATATCGGAAAACTTGGCTCCAGAAAAAATGGCCATTCGACTAAATGAAAAATATATCAATTCATTTGTCATTATGAAAAAGCCAGAAGATAAAAAATACACGTGGTATGCTTCCATGAACCATACTATCTTGGACCGGTCGGATACATTTTTCCGTTTGGGCAAAATGTTTAACCGATATAAAAAAAACGATGTTCAATACAACGGGGCGTATAAAAAAGAAGTGGGTGATATAATTGACGTTACGGATCCAACCTCGTTTTCCGCATTGGACGTAAACTCTCCCGAATTTAAGGCTCTTAGACACTGGCGGAATTTAGAAAGTATAAAATATGTAGCGAAAGATATAGTGGTTACTACCGCAGTAGACGGTGCGATTAATGCTTGTTCTATTAGTTGATTGGAAAAAATATTAACCCTGTGCTTTAATCCGAGTAATCGCACTTTCATCTTTCGGGCATTCCACCTCTTTTTGTTTCATGGAAAAACAGGTGTCCGTTTTGTCTTTATATTGCAACGAATTTACGTTTTCCGGGGTAGGGTATACATAAATTTTACGCGTATCGTCCAAGGTGACATAAACTACAAAAATGCCGATTGCAAAACTGATCAAAAAAACGGGGACGTTTATAAACTTGACTAAATTCAAACCCATTATAAATATTATATAATACTATACTATTTTTTATTGCTCAATAAAAAATAGTTGATTAATTTAACTTAACTTATTTGTTTACAAAACACGAAACTCATTCTTCTTACCTAGGCCTCGGTCATATCACCCCAACTGCATGACCAATCAGCCTCATCATCATCGTCTCCAATGAACGTACCACGATCATCTTCCGACGTGGGCATTAGGCGCCGGGCCTCTTGTTCTTCACGTCGGATTCGCCGCGCAAAAGGCGTGTCCTCCGGCGTATTGCTCACGCACAAATACCAGTCGTCTCCATATTTGGCGTACATCTTTCTCTCATGCCGATCCTCCCAGGCCAGATCTCTGGCCGCCTTTTCTGACGCGCGCTCTGCCCAAATCTCTTCCGCTGTCTTCGACGACATCCTCAAAACGGTGTCCCCCTCAGGTAAGCCGTCCGAAGCAATCTTCAGCCAATTGGTAGTCCCGGGCACTGAAGACGTGGGGGCGCCGCCGTGAAGAGGCGGGAAATCGGAATCGACGAGCTTGATTTCGGAAACGGGCGGCTGACGAAAATGCACCTCCCGCTTGGGAACAGACGTAGGCGCGTAGCGGTTCTTGGGTTGAACGAGATTCCAGGACATTGTTGTAAAGGAGGATTGGGAATATAATTATACCATGGTTTAATCATAAAAAAGCAGATCAATTTTAACCCTGTTTTTCCTTCTTCTTTTGCTTTTTCTTTTGACTCGCCGATAATTTGGCCACGGGCTTCTCGATTTCATTTACAATAGCATCAATCAAGGCCTCCTCATTACGAAATGACGACTTTTCCTGTTTTTCTTGGCCGTTTAACCGAAACACTAGGTTTTCCGAGTCCTTTTCCACAATCGTGAAGGAATCGGCCAATGCTTTTCGGCGCTCCTCCAAGAATTTCTGCGCAGCCACCTGTTTCAACATTTCCTCTTCCAGTTGCTTTTGCTTCTTGGCTAGAATTCGTGTTTTCATCTTTTCATTGGCCGTCATCTTTTTCTCCATTTGCATCAGCGCGCTTTTATCAATCTTGGCATTTTTAGGAATATTGACACCCATGCCTTTGGCCATATTCTTGAACATATCCGCAAAATTTCCCGCGCCCCCCATTTCCTTCATTTTTCTCATAAGTTCTCCCGCTTCGCCCATGATTTCATCCTTGGATATTTCACCACTGGCCATTTTCTGATTCAGCTTTTCTCCCACGGTTTTGACTAAACCACTTATCTTTTGTGGATTCTGCATAAGCTTGGCGAAGACGTCTTTGGTGGATTTCATATTATTCATATCCTCACCAAATACATCCATAAAATCTCCGCTTACCTCTTCCGCCAATTCTTTCGCTAATTTCCCGATTTTTCCGTTGAAAATGTTCTTTAGATGATCATGGATATCCTCGGGGTTGGGCATTGATCCTTTTCCAAAAAAGGGTGGGGGGATTTCATCTTCGGGTTCCGTGGCGGTTTTCGTCTCGGTGCCATTTTCTTCCATTTTGCTAAAGAATTCACTAATACTTCCCATAGTATCCTTCAATTTATCCTGTAATTCGGATTCATCGATTCCATCGAATAAATTGGCGGAATCACCGAAATTCGTCTTGTCTTTGAGGGATCCTACGACGGTGAACAAAATGACTTGCAAATACTTCCAAATAGAGGCGCGAGTTTTTTCTGTGATTCCTTGGCATAAAAATAATTGCTTAAACTCGACATTGGGTAAAAACTGCGTATTGACGACGGAATCTTCATTGAAAATATCGAGGTTCTGATATAAAATATCGAAAAATCGTTCGGGATAAACGGTAAGAACGTATTGAAAGAGTCGGTCGTATTCGGTGGTTGAGGTGGCCGGGTCGGACCATTTGGACCAAAGATGCGCAAATTCGGGGAAAGTACTGGATAGATCTTTTACGAAATCGATAACGACGGTTTTGAAATTCTCGGGGGGTGACGAATCCATAATATGTGATATAAAAATATAATATATTATGAGTTTAAACCCTTTTTTGGATTTTGATTTTTTGGATTTTCCTCCGGTTACTCCAAAGTCTTTGTATGCAATAGCACATTGGTCTGTTTTGTTTCGATAAGCAATTTGCAAGTTTAACTACTCTATTTTCGTTGTGTATTCTTTAATCAATTTTTCTGACTCGTCTTTTTTCGTTGTGTATTCTTCAATCAATTTTTTTATTGTGTCGCATCCACTTGACATAATATATATACACATGGATATATATTTTTACATTTGAAATCCAGTAACCCATCGTATACTACTAGCTTGTTCTCCTTAAAATATAAAGGAGGGGTTTAAGGGGTCTGGAATCCCCAAGTGGATTCTGATGAC
>VFLE01000075.1 GCA_009885205.1 Candidatus Shapirobacteria bacterium
ACGTAAGTTTCCTGCCAACAACTATACTTTGAGAGATGTGCTTGTAACTAAAAAGACAAAGAAACATTCCTTAATGATAACTTTATACAAGGATGCAATAAAGACTGAAAAATCAAATGAACGAATAGCATTTCTTCAAAAATGCATAAGTGAACTTGAAACAACAAAGGACGACCCAAATAGAAAATTTGTAAATAATGAAATGATTATGGATTTTGAAACAAAAGTATCAAAGGATATACGAACATGTGCTGTAAATAGTGTTTGCAGTTCATATGAAGGAGGATTTACTAAAATCAAGAAGGGGCAGATAAAATAATATGAAGTTCAAAAAGAAGAAGGCGATACGAATATGTGCAGAACTTGCATCAGCAGGAATTTGTATGGAGAATTCTCAAATTAAAATAAATCCTACAAAGCTTGGAGAGCATTCAATGTTCAGAATCAGTGAACGAAATATAAAAAAGTACAAGGATTTGAAAATAGACAACAATTGTGATTTGATGAAAATCAAATCAGAGTATTTTATTTACGTAGCTGTACCAGTTGCAAAAGAACCATTAAAGATTCCAGAGACATTTTGTGGTATTGACCCTGGACTGCGTACCTTTATGACTGTATATTCAAATCATGGGATTTATGAATACAATCAATGTGATGAACCAAGACTACAGTTGAACTTGAAAATAAATCTATTGAAGAACAGGAAATGTTTGAAAAAGAAACACAAGAAGTCACGCGTTAAAAAGTGTGCGATTTCAAAACGAGAAGAAAGAAGAAGTAACTTGACTGATGAATTGCATTGGACTGTTATAAACGACCTTGTAAGAAAGAATGATTTAATTCTTTACGGAGATATCAAGAGCCACGATATTGTCAAGGATGGTAAAAACAAATTCAATAATAAAAGATTCAATGATACAAAATTTTATGTATTCAAACAGAGACTAATGTATAAGGCATTGAGAAGTGGAAAGAAGGTAATTCCTGTATGTGAAAGATATACAACAAAGGGGTGTTCAAAGTGTGGGAACGTAAAGCATGATGTAGGGTCTAACAAGACATACTATTGTGATATTCTTGAATGTGCCTTTGTACATGACAGAGATATCAATTCATCAAAAAATATAATGATGAAAGGAATGATTCCAATTACTGGATAAATTCCTTTCCCGGTCTTCGTTCACTGGCCGTTATAGAAAACCGATTAATTCTATTAGTAGATGCGTCTGCGACAATCTAATACTTGTTAAGAAGATAAGGTATTAGTAGGAATTAATAGGGTTTAGTGAGCGGGCAAGATTATATTCTTCTTAAGGAATTGAAGCATGATGTAGTTCCACCAGATATGTATTTGTCCGCATTTCAAAATTCTACTATTAATGCCGTATATGGATGAATGCAGATTCATTTATAGAAACTGGGTTGCATTTCGATGATATACATAGTATTCTAGTTCAAGTGCGTGGTATAAAGATTGTAAGATTGTTCAGCCCAAGCGATATTGATAATTTGAAACTTGTTAAAAATGAATTTTAATAATAATTTCGAATTGTAATGTCGACAGTACTAATGAAACTATTGAAATGG
>VFLE01000203.1 GCA_009885205.1 Candidatus Shapirobacteria bacterium
CATGATTGATGGTTTGGCTTTTCACAAATCATGGGAGGACTATATTAACAAGAATAAGAAGCTCCACCCCCAATTGTCTAGTCTAAATAAGCCACTTAGTGACCCCAAATGCGAGATAAAGCTTGAAATGCCTATTAATGACCACATTGAATTAGTAGGCGTTGTGGACTGCCTAGACAACTCTACCCTTTATGAATTTAAGTCTGGTACTAAACCATCATCAGAATATGCAAATACATTTCAAGCTGACCTTTACTCACTACTTTGTGAATATCATGGTTATCATCCAGAAAAAGCTTTTTATCTCCATTTCGACCAATATGTAAGGGAAACAGATTCCGCTATGGTTTGGTTGACACCAGATAGAAGAGAAGAAGCTATGAAATGGTTATTGAAGTGGTCTGAAGAAATGCACAACTACCTATTGGAGAATAAACTTTATGAAAAGTACCCAAAGATAGTACCAGTTGAAGTTATCGAACAAGCTATTTAACAATTAGGGAGTAAGAGTTGGTCGGATATGGGGATTGAACCGTTGGTCTTGAAGTAGGGGGTAATTGCCCAAGGTAAAAGACCCGAAATGTAAATCCCGAACGCATCCGCCCATCCCTTGCTCCTTAATGATAGATAATATAATCTGTGATATACTTGATATATGATTCAATTAGTCAACATAGTCCTAAAAGTAGATAAACAAATTAAAAAGAAATTTTATGATTTGTGTTATTCTCTAAAAATTACTCCCATGAGAACCATGCTTATTTTAATGGATAGGTTCGGTGATGGTAAAATTGATGCTTTACCAATTATTCAAGACTACAAAACTTTCAAAGAGAAAGAGAATATTCAAAAATCTCAAAGGATATTAAAATACAGAATTAATGGTAAACAAGCATATAAAATCAATAAGAAAAACAAAGACTTGACTGATACAACCATTAGTGATAATATTAAACCATCAAAGTAGGTGGAACACTATGGCAACATACAAACAGCTTTTCTTTCAAAAATACGCCAACAAACATGGTAATATCAAGAAAGGAACTAAAGCAGTTGATGTCTGGAACTCAATTGAAGAGTTTTTGAGAATAGTTTTAGAACCCAAAAAGAAAGTTAAGGTTAAAAAAGAAAAAACAATAAATAAATGAAAAAAGTCTACACAAATAACAGAGTAAGATTTTTAGAAGTGGCAGAAAGGAGAACTAATAAAGCCATCAAGGCTATTCGTATCTTAGGACATTGTGGTAATAAGTTTCTATATGACTACAAGCCTGCCGAGATTGATAAAATTTTAAATGCTCTAAGTTCTGAATTGGTAGATTTAAAAAGTAAGTTAAAACCCAGTTTTGCTAGTCGCTTTAGCTTAAACGATAATAATTATTCAGTTAAATAACCCAAAATTAAATATTAATATAAATACATGAACAAAAAAATAATCGGTTACAAAGCATTTAACAAAGGATTAAAATACAAAGATTTCCAGTACGAAGTTGGAAAAACTTACGAGATAAAAGAAACCATTGAAATTTGCA
>VFLE01000035.1 GCA_009885205.1 Candidatus Shapirobacteria bacterium
ATTTAGTTTTTTATAAATATCATCCAATGATGTTGCTCCATTCGGTTGAATATGTTTCAATGCCTCTGCCCATTCTGCAAGTTGAGTATGATTAATTGCACTTTTATAATTAGCTAAATTGAAAGAGTAGTAATGGGCTTTGTCTATTCGTTTGGCGATTTCATTTTGTATGCGATTTTCAAGCATTTGGTCAAATACTTTTAAATCCATTTGCTTCTCTTCTTCGCTTATTTTTTTCGTTTTTATTTTTTTGTTGAGATCTGTTTCTTTCTTTTCTCTCTCTGTTTCCCCTTTTAATTCCATATCCGTACGAGTTTCTATACGGATTTTTTCTTTTATCCTTGGGTCAAGAGCTTTAATCCATTCAGCAGAAATACAAAATTGATTTTTACTTTCCGGTGGCTTCTTGCCGTGTTTTACAAATTCGTGATAAAGTTTTAAGCACTCTACTAATTGATTCCCATTTTGCTCTTTCCGGTTTGTTCCCATTGTATAACCATCGTTGGTTACCTTGTAAAACCAAGTCCAGTCCGTTTTTTTGCCTTTTTCAAAAATAAGAATGGAAGTTTTCGGGCCTACACCACTTTTGCTAACGAATACACCTTGAGGCAAAGATATTACCGCTTTCAAATGCGCCTCATCCAACAGCATTTTACGCAATGCTTTTGCACTAAACTGATCCCAAGTATGAAAACCTTCTGAAACCACTACTGCACATTTTCCACCTTGTTTGAGCTGCTCAAACATCAACTTTACAAACAAAATTGTTGTTTCCGATTCTTTAGAATATTCACTCCAAACATCGGGATATGATTCTTGGTCACGTTGCGCACCAAATGGCGGATTAGCTAAAATAACAGATTTGCTTTCGTGGTCTGTAACTGGTCGATATTTTGCCAAAGAATCGCCTTGCTCAATATTGGCAGGGTTTAAACCTCGAATATAAAAGTTGATTGCAGCCATTTTGCGAATCATTCCCAAATATTCAATTCCCGAAACTCCGGTTCTATAAAAACGAATTGTTTGTTCAGTGTTCGGCATTTCAAGTTGATTAGTCTTGAAATATTCATCAAACCATTCGGTTAATTCTTTATTCGCTTTTCCCCCTGGCCATTCGCGTTCGGGGTCAACTCTCCGCATCACAAATTCAAAAGCATCAAATAAAAATCCACCAGTACCGCAAGCAGGATCAAAAATTAAGTCGTCAAAATTCGGTTCAATTAATGCTGTCATAAATTGACGAATATGGTCGGGCGTTCTGAATAGTCCTACATCTTTTGTTCCACCTGTTTCGCTCAATGCAGATTCAATTGCATCACCTAATAAATCTGTTTTTAATAATCGTGTTTCTTCAATGTCATTTGCAACAATGCTAATTACTTCTCCAAGATTTCCACTGTTTACGTTGTTAGTGAAATTTGAATTGCTAAAAACTTCTTCAATTAAAACCAATTGGTCTTGGACTTTTTGAGGGAGATTTCCTTCAAACACTTGCCTTGCACTATGTAAAATGCTTGAATAAAAAGGAAAGAAATTATCGTTTAATTCCGATAATATTTGGTCGTTAGAAACTGTCGGCAAATAGGAGAACAAGCGGTTTTCGTTTGTTTCTTCTATTCCAGTTTTTGGATTTTTCCAAAGGTAATCAGCCGAAAAAAGTTTACGTAATGGTTTAAACTCATCGTCTTGCTTTATTTTAGTTTCAAAAATTCTTAATAAAAGTAATTCAATAATATATTCCACCCGTTGAACAGGCGTGCCAGCAGGGCGCAACTTGTTATGCAGCTTTTTTAAAGCATTGTTAGTTTTATTGTCTGCATAGTGTACTGTTGATCGTCCCATTATTTATTTCGTATTTGAGAGTTCGTAAATTTTATACCAATAGAAAAACGCTTCCGGATTGGATTTTTTAAATTTATTCAGTTTTGTGTTCATCGGTTCAGCGTTTGCTTCGTTGTTGTCATTCGGGAATTTAGAATAA
>VFLE01000136.1 GCA_009885205.1 Candidatus Shapirobacteria bacterium
AGCAGGAGTCGGTCGCAAACAAAAAGATCATGTCCTTATTAATCTATTGGATGAAATGGGAATAAAATATAGTGAATTCGAAACAAGTCCAAGATTCTCCCCCACAATTTCCGCGCCATGTCATTTAAAACAGATATTTTCAAAATTACGGAAAAAATTCGACGCCAAAATTCATGAATCGCAAACGTTCAAAGAATATGCGACAGCGATTCTTGGACAAGATGAATATAAACACTTTGTTATTTGTTCTGGATATACCGATTTTGAAAATCAAACTGCACATGATACGCTATTTTATTATGGTTTTGAAGATAATTTTGATTCGTGGACAGGATTAAGTATGTCTTGGAAGGATCTTGTAGAAAGGCTGAAAATAAAAATAGGAAAGAAAAATATCCATTGTTCAAGACAAGTGTCCAAGATTAGACATACTCCCGAAAAAATATATCAAATTTCGTGCAAAAACGAGTCGGTTTATGAATCTACTAGAATAATCTTGGCCACCACTATTGAAAGTGTCCGAAAATTATTACCGGGTCTTACGAGCAAAATGAAATTATATAGATCTATTCACGGGCAACCCTTTTTACGCATTTACGGGAAATTTTCCAAAGAGGCGTCCAAGATTATGCGCGATTTTTGTCCACACACCACGGTCGTTCCCGGACCCTTACATAAAATAATCCCTATGAATTCTGAGAAAGGGGTATATATGATTGCTTATTCGGATAATAAAGACGCGAAACTCTTGGAAAATTTTAGTAAAAACACGGCAAAAAATAGGGGGGTTTTATGCAACATTATAGAAATTGCTCTGGGAATACCCCTTGGACAATTATCTCTTTTGTCTATTTGCGATTTTTATTGGGAGGAAGGGACACATTATTATGACCCACTTCTTTCTGAATATAAAACGCGCAAAGATTTTGTCCAAGATATACAAAAACCGTCGGATAATATCCGTATTGTGGGAGAAATGGTAAGCCTTAATCAGGGGTGGGTAGAAGGGGCACTGGAAAGCGTGGATTTAGTTATTGATGCGTCTTGGATTTCTAATGATAAATAAAATAATCATATAAACAAACAATTATATGGAATCGTATAATGCTATATATATGGTGTTTATTGGGTGGATGTTTGGTAGGAAACGGGTTTTTTATGAAAAACGGTGTACATATTAATAAAAATAAATTGTGGGATTCCAAGAAATACCCCCTATCGCAAAATTATTATGAAAATTATATCAAACGGTTAAATTCGAAAAATTCCACGAATCATTATCCCAGTATTCTTGGACTTGATGAAGATTCTCTCGATTTGTTTGATGACATATTGAACCAAAGTTTTGCAAATACTACTACTAATAAAAAAAGACCCAGTGGATTTCGGATTATTATTGGACCGAATGGCATTCGCACTGAGCCATTGAATAACGATGGCGGGCTAAGCGATTTTTACGGTCCGGGAATTTTTAATAATGACGACAACGACAAAGACAATGACAACGATGACGATGAC
>VFLE01000213.1 GCA_009885205.1 Candidatus Shapirobacteria bacterium
TATTTAACGAAGTAAAGATAAGAATTTGCACGGTCCTCCTAGTTTGTATTTTATCAAGTTATAGAAAGGAAAGCAAGAAAAAAGCAACTAGATGGGAGTCGAACCCACAATCCTCAGTTATTAACCTGGGTTTTACCATTTAAACTACTAGTCGCAAACGTAATAAAAGAAACAGGGTCCTATTCACCCCATGTCAACCGAGTTTCACGATGAAGGAGTAGATCACACTCCAGCCAAAAGCGTTTCTCATTATATACAAATAAGCTATTTTGTACATAATAGGAAACAGAAATAACAGCACACAATATTTCCAAAGCTCCGTTATCGACCTACCCTACCCGTATAATCGAACCATCGTAACGTCCTGGGAATCGAACCCAGCCATTTCCGGTTGAGGTGGAGTCTTGGTCTCCCGTCAAGAAATATTGCTCGCCCGCTAACCGGGCTACCTTAGGACCTTATCAGCGAGTTCGGTCTCTGTTATTCCTAAATCTTTTAATATAACATTTCTATCATTTGTAATTATAGCAGATTCGTTACATAAAGCCAAGTACATCGGTAAATATTTATCAATCATCTTTACCTGTTCTTTATTATGGAATCTACCTTCTTCTTTAATTTCTTCGCGCATTGGTAATAGATAATTTACATATCGAACGTTATACTTTTCTTTTGCTTCTTTCATAACTGACATAGCAGTTTTTTGAATATAATCACCATTAAAAAATAAGTGCTGATAAACCCCCACAAGAAGTATAGGGCTATCAGTAATAATATAATCCACTTTACCATAAAGCATCGCCTCCGAACGAACTTGTTTCCCTAATAAATATACTTGATCCAAAGGAGTAACTTCTTTACCTTCATATGCCCAAAGTTTAACGTATTCTCTAACTAATTCACAGTTTTTATTATTTGTTTTTAATTGAGAAAAAAGTTCAGCAGCCAGCGTACTTTTTCCAGCTCCAGGTGCTCCAAAAAGATTTAATACTGTCGTCATTTCTTTTTTCTCTTCGGTTTAGTTACTTGTTTATATCCAGTATTATCCCAGAACATTTCACATTTATCAGGTTCAGCACCTTCGTCGTGAATAGGGGGAGTACATAAATAACTTTGATACTGAGAATCAGTAGCTGTATGTCTATGGCATTTTTCTTTGAATGGACATTTAGTCCCTTTACATTTGCTTATGTCAGCCACTACCAATCCCCCCAATCATTTATTTTAGATTTTGTAACAGGTTTAGGAACTTCTTGTTTTTCAACTATAAGTTTGTATTTTACAACATCCATGTTCCTATGTCCATTAAATAATACAACTTCTCTAGAAGCTGGGTCTATTCCTAAATGAACTGGTAATTGAGGGGAAGTATTACTAGTTTGTACATAAACGTAACCAGGCTCGTCCAGAGAATATTCTTGATAGAAATAATCTCCATACCCGATCTTTCCCATTTTATCCCAGTCTTTAACCGTCATCATACTTTCCCGGTTTTAATAGCTTCTTCAAGTTTTGAAGCCTTCGCTCTAAGTAACTTAGCGCCATCTTTTGTTGGTCGGCCCGCGAATTTATACACATCTTGGATAAGCTTCAAGGTTTTAATAGTAACTTGAAGTCTCCCTATGTTATAAGCCCAGTCCGTTATACAATCTATATCACCGTCGATAAACTCAGCAATTTTTTTAGCTTCACCTTTAGGTAGTTTAAGTAGTTTCATTTAATTCTCGTAATATATTTAGATTCAACGTATGCAGAAAACTCCCATCCATTCATATTAAATACAACTTGATAAGAA
>VFLE01000133.1 GCA_009885205.1 Candidatus Shapirobacteria bacterium
AGGAGAAGGACCTCAAGGAGAAGGACCTCAAGGAGAAGGACCTCAAGGAGAAGGACCTCAAGGAGAAGGAGAAGGTCAAGGAGAAGGAAAGAGACCTACTGCTAGAATGGGAGGAAAATCGAAAAAACGAAGAAATAAGAGATCGAAAAAAACGAAAACGAACAAACGCCGTTGCTCTAAATAATAAATAATTTATTACATATATTATTTATTTTGTTTCATTTTATCTATGCAGCGGGAGGCGGCCGGCGGATTTTGATAACTTTTCCAAGTACAAGCTCCGGTCCAGATGGAATCCCTGTAATTGGCGTAAACTGATCAATGACAATTTTCGACCCCTTTATTTTACGCCCCTTTGGTTTGTTGATGGGTTCCTCCTTCTTTTTTTCCTCTTTTCCTTCCTCCTCCTCATCCATACCAGATACGTCCTGTTTCATAAGCAATTTTCCCACTTTTTCGGCATTGACATTCCTCATTTTCCGAAACACAAAATATCGATTCATGAACGAAATGCGTTTTTCCTCATGAGACATATCCGCCGATGTACCATAATCCGCCGCCCGTTTTTTATCACGCGCCGTTTCCGAATTCATCGAAGCAAACAATTCATCGAAAAGCCCCGTTCCGTTAGGAAGACCGAGTGCCGTGGCCTCGTTCGTCGGCAATACGCTAAATCCATAATCCTCGAAAATACGAATCAAATAATTGAAATTCACTAAATATTCGCGAAATACTTTATTAATAGATTCTTGATAAACATCAATCGCATAACCCAACGACAAGTCGTCTTCTGGAAATCCCGTCTGGTCATATTGTTTGGTGATTTCGAAAATCTTGTTTCCATCCCGTAATATCGAGATGGATTCTTCACGATTCTTTTTGGCCAATAAATTAAATACAGTTAGACCATCGTAGCATGTTCCTATAAAATACCCCCCTATTTTCGTGCATTCCGCCACATTTCTCAGAAAAGAATGCATCGACGCCGGCGTTTCAAAGAAATAATGCAGAGCAAATTGGCAAGAGCTAATCGTAAATCCGGACTCACCTACCCCATATCGTTTATAAACACCTTCGCCAAGCTGCTCTTTATCTTTGGCCCCCTGTCCAAAAATCGCATGTACAATCTGTTTTTCCTTTTCACTGAAAACCGCTTTTCCATTGCGAATATTTTGCCCGCTATTTCCATTGACAAAAAGCGCACCCGGCATATTCCGATATTTCTTGCGGAAATTCAGATATCTCGCACAAGCTCCGTCCATGCGGTTTTCAATATTATCCTTTGATACATCCACGCCAAACACAAACCCCAAATTCGCAGCAATCCATTTTGGCAAATCTCCCGCTTTTCCCACCGCATAATCAATGAGCGTATTTCCCCTATTGGAAACGGCCAAAATCAATTTGCGTTTGACGAATAAATTGTGGAAATCACGCAAACCCCGCGTGCTCGTATCTTTCCCGGATCGATTATAATAAACGTCTTCATTTACCGTAGTTTCGGGTATATTTTTTCCCATAGTAATCATCTCTTCAGTAATCGGATTATGAATCGAGTGCCAATTCGAATTGGCCACATTATACGAATTTCCGAAATTGCGAAAAGTTGTCCGAAGTTCATTTGTTTTATCATAGCGGACGCGCAACGGGATCCATCTCCATCCAGGCGGTTTTGTCGTATCATATCGGAATTCCACGATCGTATTTCCCTCGAAATATTCATGGTCTTCCGTCATCATGACCATATCTCCATTCCCATTTTTCACTAGCGTTACATTACATATATGCGCATTGGGATCATAGGGATTGGTCGGACAAAACGCAACGGGTTTGTATGTTTCTTCGTATTGCGTATTGGGACTCGGCAAATCGTCATTGATGAGATTCAACATCGGATTAATATATCCATCCGTTTTTTCGTTGAATCCGCATCGTAGCTCCAGGACTTTGTATTGAACGACGTTTTGCGCGCTTGCCAAATTCCTCCCCTCTTGGAAAACATGGTGCATTTCATCCTTCCCCTTTTTGTCCACTTTTACTGAGACCAAGAAATCGACCGTATTAAATTCGGCGGGTTTCCACTTGAACGATCGATCCCATGTCGTTTTGTAATTTGGACCTGTGTGACCAATCCGGTCACTTGCAACGCCCGTATTCGCAGGAGTAAAGATGAGACCATCCGTATTATATTCATAAGATCCATCACGAAGCTTCGACAAAATGGTCTCGCATCCTCGAAAGATATTCCCATCGTACGAACTATAAAACTGCTTACATTTAATAAAGAAATGGCAGGGGATACCGGAATTCGGTTTTTTAGTAATGGATGGATCTTTCTCTACGATGGAAACGGGCTTTAATTCGCGGATATATTTGTTCAACAATGGGAGGCGGAATTTAGCCTCTTCTTCCTCCGGATCCTCACTATAAAAGCCCAATTCTCTTACCGATTTTCCGCGAAGGTAATAGATATCAAATGCGGCGTATAAATTAATAAACTCTTTGTTTTTGTTGTATTTGATATGTTCCCCATCCAATAAACTATCGTGAAGCGTTTTCTCACTTGTAATGGAGCCGGTAAATATTACGGTCATATTCGTATCAATCATATAAATCCTACCGTTGGGCGCAATATAGAGAAGCCGGCGTTCTCCGTCCGCCTTATCCGTTACCGTATAATTTTTCGAAATATTTACAATATTCGACTCGTCATCTTTTATAGGTTGTATATTTTCGAGCTGTAATGTGTAGGAGGAGGGGCCAATAAAATCCCGGGTTTTAATAAAACGGGATTGATAATCCGGTCCGTGTATCATTTTCATATAGGTCTGAATGACTTGATCCTTTTCCGAATTGGCAATCGGATAAGAGCTGCCTTGTAGTCCTGACAAAACCAGCCGTATACATTTGCGCATAGCGGTGAGAAGTAGGGTGGGGCTAGAATATTCCGCCCCTACGCCAACCCGCGTATTATCTACTTCCAACTCTATCTCGTATGTTTCCGGATTAGAAAACACTTTGGCTTCTTGTATCGTATAATGGGGGATGGGGACATTGTCGCGTCCCGTTTTGGGAGATCCTTTCAAAATAGTGAGATCGGCAAAGATGGGAAGAGTGGGATGCGAAAACCGAACACGATTCAGATAACGGAACGTCTTTTTCGCATCATTCCATTTCGATACAATACGCTGTGCGACATCGGATCGCACATTAAAATCTCGCTCCATTTGGTAGGACACGCGAAAACCAAAATCGGGGAAATCGACGGGACGAAGGGGCGCCTCTCCGCCCTCCTTCTTCTTAATCATGGGGGGCGATTTTTGCGTAAATTTGAGTTTATCGGCTCTCGCAGAAAGCGTGGAAGAAAGATCGATTAATTTTTGCATACTATTGGTTCGACAATATTCTTGAATTAGGTCCAAGCCAACAATTTCCGCACGAATATTCGAAATGCGCGTCTCTCCGTCTCGAGTATCCGTGTATTCATTTTGAATACGTAGGATGCTAAGTCCGTCTGGTGTAATGGCGGAGAATCCAGCAGAAAGTAATTGTTGAACTACATTGTCATAGTCGATTTTGGAGAGAGGCTTATTCGGTCTATTTTTTGACGCAGTACCGAACCGTACTTCCAACTCACTCGTTTTGAAATCCTTTTTAATCATGGGATTATTGGCTAAATAAAATTCGACCATGGTTTCAAAATCGGCTTTCGGATTACGCTGTCTATCGGCTTTTTCATTTTCCTTCTGAACTGGAAGCCGAGATTGTTCACTCATCTAGAATAATATATAATTTATTCATATATTATTTACGCTATAGTTGTATCAATTTTGTATGCTCAAAATTGTCAGTTGTATCAATACGCAGACTTATATTATCTTCATCCAATTCCCCTTGGACATTATTTAGATCTCTTGTTAAATTGCGATAACTAAAAGTAATTTTTGCACCCTTAAATCTTCATCGGTGTATATGTTTGTGCTGATCCAGGGAATCCCTAGACGGTGAATCCTCTGGTGTGTCTGAGTAGAGACACAGCGACGCAATGATATGATGACTTGTGACTAGATATATGACACACTACACGTGAACAAGGAAGCTACATTAACGGTGTCTTATATGGGGTTATGTATAGACCGGTTTGAGGAACCGATGTGAGGAATGATAATGAGCAGTTTGTTGTCTCACAATGCAGAAGCGGGTAATATTTGATGCGATAATTGCATTTTTATGAGAGGTGCAGTGAATTTTCGATTGTTGGAAAGCATTTATAATTTGTATCTAGAAAAAAAAATTACAAATTTTATAATCCCTTCACTTTTTCCAAAATGGCATCATACAACTCGGTCTTTTTCCATTTTTCTCCACATACAATTTCCAACGTGTTTGCCATTTCTTTCAGATCTTCCATTTTATAGGTAGACGCCGATTTCATGCGTTTTTCGGGATTTGAATCCAATAGGACATGTGTATTGCGTATCTCCAACTCTTTTTCTTCCGAAATGGCAGTCAAATCGACAGACGCATGTCCATCCATAGTCATAGTAAATAAATAAGTCCCCGTAGAGTCCCCCTCCGGCGAAAAATCGAGCATTGTTTTTCCCGATACAACAATCGCCTTGAATTTATAAAAAGCACAAAGTGCCATAAATGTATACCATGATGTTTTTTTGTCCATCATAAGTTCCGACAAAATCTCTTGGATTTTCACATTCGTCATTTTGGGAAAAGCCCGTTTCAAAAGATTCGGCTTGGAACTACGGATCGCCTCCATAATTTTTTGTTTCTCTGCGATTTCTTCGTTTCTATGCCGATTTCCAATAACCCAATAGGCCGCTTCTCCGTGAAACACGGTATACGCAGACCAAAAAATAGAATCCATTTTTTTGGGAGAAAAAAATAGTTGTAAAATGATGAGCGGGTAGGTTTTAAATAAAGCTGAGTAAAATATTAGCTATTCCAGTCAGCAGGTTTATTCAGGATAAAACCATCAGATTTTTTTTGAATGCTTGTATTAAGCTGGCTGTCAACTAATTTTTTTCTGCCAATAGTTAATGAGCCTTTTGCTACCGCTGCAACTGTATTATTATGGCGTTTGGGGGGAAAAGCAACAA
>VFLE01000175.1 GCA_009885205.1 Candidatus Shapirobacteria bacterium
GGATTCCTGTGTATGGGCGGATTCCTGTGTATGGGCGGATTCCTGTGTATGGGCGGATTCCCATATCCGCCCTTCATTATTCCCAAGGTCCCCCCTTATTTTTACCTCAAGGCTATTTGTATCAAAACACACCCTGTTGTACGACACCAAATCAAGACGTACCTGCCTGCCGTCAGGCATGGCCCCCAACTTCTTCGCCGCTTTTTTAATTAACACCAAATGTTGACTAATTTTACCCCCAAAAAATAATGCTATTTTGGTCATCCTATTTGTTTACTAAATTAATAATTGACCATCCCGTATGATTTTGTCCTACAAAATCCATCGGGGTTGTTTGTTTTTTCATATTATTGTTTTTATGTATGGGCGGACCGATGTGTCCGCCCTTCAATTTTTAAACTTTTTTTGCACTTATTAAAAAACCTTCCAAATCTTTTCTCCCCAACAAAAATTTTGTCCGCAACTTACTTCTATCCGCCACATTCACCGCCGTCATCACCTTTTTCCCTTGTAACCACAATGTCACCCCCACCACTGGCCTGTCTTTATGTTTCCCCAAACTCGATTTATAATGTCGATAATACAGCACCCGTCCAGTCGTCAATAATCCCAGTTTTTCCGCCAAAACTCTATCTATTGATGATCGGAATGCCCCCGTATCAACTTTCGCTCTCACCTCTACTACTCGATGTTTTCCCTGCCTCAATATTGGGCTTTTTTGCAAATCCGGTTTAAATCCCTTGGGTATTTTTATCAAAATCGCCTCCAAAGGGGCAATGGTTTTTGGTTTTTGTTTTGCTTCTACTTTTTCCGAAAAATTTTCTCCAAATAGATAACGGCAAACCGAAATTGCCTGATCAATACTCTTTATATTAATATCTTCCACCTTTTCCATCCGTCGTTTTAGCCCGGCCTTATTACAAATTTGTATCGACAAACCGGGTCGTGCGTTAACCTCCAACACCATTGGCCCTTTGTCTTTATCCAGTACTACATCCACTCCCAAAAACCCCAAACCCGGAATAGCATTTTGACATTTTACCGCCGATTCCAGTATTTCTCGCCAAAAAGGAATTTTAATTCCGTTAACCTTTATCTCTTTTTTCTTGCCAAAATCATAAATTCTTTTTATTTCTGTCCCTTTGCCCTCAATTCCAAAAGTAGTTATCCCGGTCGCCAAATCAATTCCCAGTCCTATCGCCCCCTGTTGCAAATTTGCCTTACCTCCGCTCAAAATCGTCGGTATTCTTAACATCGCCATCACCGGTACTTTATTATAAACAATTACTCGAATATCGGGGGTCCCCGACTTGGTCAAATTCAAAAACATCGGGTGAATTTTTATTCTTTCTTCTATCAACACCGCATCTGGTGTTCCATGAATACTAAATTTCCCTCCCAAAATTTCTGAACTATGTGCCACCAATTCCTCAATTGTAATTCTTTTCCCATCCATTAATTGAAAATTCGTAATTCGTAATTCGTAATTCGTAATTTTCTTTCTAATTATAATTATTCCCTCACCACCATAACCAGAAACAGGTTTAATTACAAAATTCCCCTCCAGTTTACTCCAATCAAAATCCCCCAATTTTTGGCTGTCTCTAAATCTGGCTATCAGCTTTGGTACTCCCACCCCCGCCTTACCCACAATTCTTTTGGTTCTAAATTTACTATCAGCAATTGCCCTCGATTCCATCGAATTTTTCCGCAAGTACACCCCATTTCTCTCATTTTTAGTGAGAAATTGTTTATAGAGTTTTAAATTAAATCCAAACATAATTCATTAATATAATTTCCAAAAAACAAATCTACAATTTCCAAACAAATCACAACCAACAAATATCAAATACCAAAAATATTTGGAAATTTTGGATTTGGAACTTGTTTGGAACTTGTAAATTTGGAAATTGTTTTTTAAACATTATTTTTTTGGAACTTGTAAATTTGGAAATTGTTTTTTAAACATTATTTTTTTGGAACTTGTAGATTTGGAAATTGTTTTTTAATCAATAATTATTTCTTCCGTATTGCATTTTTAAATCTTTTAATCTCCGTTAATCTTATCCCTTTATAATTTCCCACCAATATATTTACCACTACTACTATTAATATAGTAATCTCGGGATACTCCAACACCAATCTTTGAACTCCATTTGCCTTCAGCACCACTGCTCCCGCAATCGCCAATACCAACGTTCCCACTGTCAATGCCACCGCTTCTTTTTTACTCTTGGACAGTTGGGTTCTGACAAATTCTTCCGACAGCAATATCATAAATAATACCGGGTAAATCGATATATTTTTAAAAATTTTCATCATTCCAATTACCACCAAGGAAATCATCATCAGTCCCATCGACCTCGCTGGCCAAAAATGCAATCTCAATTTTTTCAAAACCAAATTACTTAATACCGATACTGCCAATATTCCCGCAAACAATATCAGTCCTCCCCCCACTCCCGTACTCATCATCACCACCGCCAGCA
>VFLE01000220.1 GCA_009885205.1 Candidatus Shapirobacteria bacterium
AGGCGCAGAAAAGAACTTTGCGACAAACGAAGAAAGAATCGCTTACCAGAAGGGCATAAAGAAGCAAGGAGAATTACTCCAACCCTACAACTCCAACGACCCACTTGCACAACTCCGAACATTCCGAGAAGAAGTAAAACGTGCTGCTAAAGATGGCAAAGATACTATTCTTATTCCAAGTGGTGATACTGCTATGAAGATAGAGGGGTTGGGAGTAGAAAGTAAAGGATGGGTTTTACCGAACGAACCATTACAATCAATGAATCGTGGTTATCCTCAACTGGATAGTGGAAATATGAAGATTGGCTTACAAGTTAAAAATGATTATCAAGACTGGATAATCACCGAAGTCCTCGGAGATGGGAAGTTTAAGGCTGTTCCAAAAGGATTTGTTGAAAGGAATTACGGGCAACTTTCAATCGATGAAGCTATAAAGAAAGTAAGGACAGAGAATGCAGGAATGAATGCAACGGCAGTAGAAACCTTCGACATCTCAGGCAAAGTAGACTCCAAGCACTTCGTCTACAAACTCAACGAAGAAGCAATTCCACGAGAAGCAAGAAAGATGGGACTGGAGGTTGAGAAGGTAAGAGTGACGAATACTGGGAAGATTGTTCCAGTTGGAACCAAGACCGTAGAATCAAACACTCCAGGTGAATGGTGGAGAATCAAAGTTCCAAAGGAACGAGGAAAGATGCCAGTGGAAGCATTTGGAGTTTTGCCTGCTCTTTCTGTTCCTGCTCTGGTTCAAGAGCAACCAAGCAAGATGGAGCAGGATTTGACAAAGAGTGCAGAGTTTGCCCATCAAGCATATCCAGAAATTCCTCCAGCATTTATTATGACTGTGTTTGATTTGGAATCTTCAATGGGAACAAATGATGCACATAAGAAATTTGATGCAGGAGAACTTGGTTGGAAAGGAGGGGTAACCAAAGGAACTTTTGAGGATAGAATAATGAAACGAAGAAGAGAAGGAAAACCTCTTGACCTTGATAAGTATGCTACCAAAGATTTTGAGAAATTGAATAATGATAATGATGTGGCATTGGCTATTGCATCAATAGCAGCACAAGCGAATAGAAATTCTATGGGAGGAAGTTCTGATTGGAGTGCAGAGAGAGCACTGAAACTCTATGATGAGTTTTATAAAACACTTGAAGGTGCAGAGATGACTGATGAGCGAAGGAAACAATTTATTGAGTCATATCAAAAGTTTGATAAGAGAAGTCCACAAAGAAGATCACAGCCTGTCAAACCAATTGACTTTAGTTTTCTAAGAAACAAGAACTCAACACAGATGTTTCCAAGGTCGCAAGAGAATCAGCCAATGTTTATTAATAATGCCAGCAGCACAGGAAACAATTAAGTGGAGTGAACTTGTCAACTTTACGGACAAGCAGAAGCTGGCAACACAGACAGCAGACACTCATGATTTCATGCTGTATGGAGGAGCAGCAGGTGGAGGAAAGTCCTACTGGCTACGCTGGTATCCAATCAGATGGCTGATTAAAACTTGGAAGGAGACAGGGAAGGAGAACATTGTTGCTGGACTATTTTGTGAGGACTATCCAGCACTCAAAGACAGGCACATAGGAAAGATGACGAATGAGTTTCCAGAGTGGCTTGGTACTCTTGGAGATAACTCAATCTATGGATTGTCTTTTAGATTAAAAAAGGACTTTGGAGGTGGAATACTTGCTCTGCGTAACTTGGATGACCCTTCTAAATACTTCTCTTCAGAGTTTGCTCTGATTGCTGTTGATGAACTTACCAAGAACAAAGAGGAGATGTTTGATTTTCTTCGTATGAGAAAGAGATGGAGTGGGATACACAGAACAAAGTTTATAGCAGGAACAAATCCAGGGAGCATTGGACATGAATGGGTAAAGAAGAAATTTATCGACAAAGTGTTTGGAGACAATGAGCAGGAGAAAGAGCAGTTTGCCTATGTGAGAGCTACGGTATATGACAATCCTCATTTGCCTCCAGAGTATCTCAAAGGATTGCAGTCATTACCAGAACGAATGCGTAAGGCATACTTGGAAGGTGACTGGGACATCTTTGAAGGACAGTATTTTTCGGAGTTTTCACGAGATGTTCATGTTGTGAAGCCATTTACGATTCCAGAGACTTGGCTACGCTTCAGGTCTATTGACCCTTCTGGACGTAATGGGATAACAAGTTGCCATTGGTATGCGGTAAATCAAGACAAAGAAGTGTATGTTTATAGGGAATACTACGAAACAGGCAAGGACTCTGATGAGCATGCAAAGAAAATAGCCCAACTGTCTGAAGGTGAGAACTACCGCTATTCAATAATTGACTCTGCTGCCTTTGGGAAACTTGGATTGCCTGAAACACAGGCAGAAGTATATGCCAAGAATGGGGTTGATGATTTGATTCCTGCTTCAAAGAACCGTATTTTTGGCTGGGATATTGTTCACCAGTACTTGAGATGGGATGAAAAAACTAAACCCCTTTTGAAAATCTTCGAAACGAGTTATAATATGATTAGAACATTGCCAGCATTGATTCATGATGAGAGAGTTATTGAAGATGTTAACACAAATGGAGAAGACCATGCTGCTGATGAACTTAGATATTTTTTACAAACATTACGAGAACAAAAAACACCAAAGTCAACCTCTGTTGTCGAACAAAGGTTACGAGAAATGAGAGAAAGAGAAGAACAAAAAGATTTTACATTCAGATATGCCAGGAATTAAAGGTACAGATTTAGAAAAGAAGCAGAAGAAAGAAGAGGAAGAAAATACCTACACTCCAAGTAAGGATGATGCAATTATTCTTGAAATTGTCAAGACAAGAGTGTCTGAGATGAAGGAGTATAGAAAATCTTTAGGGATTGAGAAAGAGTGGGAAGAAGCAGATAGGGAATACATTCCAACAGAAATGGAATTTAGTGGCAAGAAGCGTTTGGAGCAAGACCAAGCTCTTGGTGCACGATCCAGGTTGGTGCCTGTAGGAGATGAACGACAGAACTGGCGTAGTGATAATTCACAGCCTACCTTGCTTGCCAAGATGCAAACTGCAATCTCGATTATCATTGACAGAAATCCAGAAGCAACCCTTACCCCACTTCTTAAAAAATTTGAAAATAGCACAGCTCTGATAAATAGTTTGTGGAAAAGAAATTGGGAGATAACAAATGCGAAGGAAGTTCTTAAACTCTTTGCATTTAATTTGATGAAGTATGGTTGGGCAATTGGCAGAACCTACCCTCGTATTATCAAGTATGATAAAAAGATCTTGATTGAGTATGATACGGAAGATCCGAGCAAGAACAAGTATGAGGACAAGGAACTTATGCTTTTCAATGATGTCTTTAGACAGAACTTAGACCCTTACAGAACGTGGATTGATGAGATGACTACTCCGTATGACCCTTATTCTTTGAATGAGGCATATTTTGAACTTGATTATTCAAGAGAAGCAGCAAATGTAGAGTATAAGCAATATCCAAACTGGGAATATGCCACAGGTAATCTAAAAGTTGAATATGATTTGGAGTCTGAAACAAAGAAAGAGAAGAGTGAGAGTGGTAGAAAGGATATTGTGACAATTGGCTTTTATCAGAACAGATTAAAAGATTTGTATTGTATTATTCTTCCAGCAAAGAACATTCCTTTATTCATTTCGCCAATTCCAAATGATGATGGTTTGCTCTCTCTGTGGCAGACGATGTGGATACTAAGAGATGCAAAGTCTCCGTATGGAATCTCATTGTGGAAGATAATCAAACAGGATAAAGCACTGTATGATAAGATGAATAATATGACTATGGACCAATTGGTCTTGTCTATTATGAAGATGTTCTTTTATACAGGCACCTCAAACCTTACTGGTGATGGCACAATAAGAATAACTCCAGGTGTTGGTAAACAAATTATCAATGGAGACATTAAGTGGCTTGATGTGCCTGGTCCTGGGAGAGAATCATGGGAAGGATTGAAGTATTTGAAGTCACAGATGGATGATAATTCAGGTATCACTCCTACTCTTGAAGGAGAAGTTACAGGTAAGACATTGGGAGAGATATTACATGCGAAAGAGGCATCATTAAAACGTC
Organism: Candidatus Shapirobacteria bacterium; assembly: GCA_009885205.1. GTDB lineage: Bacteria > Patescibacteriota > Microgenomatia > UBA12405 > UBA12405 > UBA12158. The sequence goes on from VFLE01000220.1 coordinate 4,088, forward strand.
TTAAAGTTCCTATTGAAAATATAGCAGATGCCATTGAGCAGGATGGATATATAACTGTTTCCTGGATGAGCCAAGTGTATTCCACTCCAGAAGTAAAAGAATTTGCCAATGAGGAGCAGATACGAAAGTATGAAGAAACTGAATCTGTTGAAGCGGATAGTAAGTTTAGGCAAAATCCAACTGTTAATCCAGAGACTGGAGCAGAAGAAGGACCAATTACTGCCACTTTTCTTCCAGAGTTATCGCTTCACTTAGAAGACAGAGAAGGGAAATTGTTCGAGTCAAAGAATTCACGTTTCTTCAAACTTGGGAAAGAGATTCCAATAGATAAGCTGACATGGAGGGGGATATTTCGTGTTACCCCAAAGTCAATCC
>VFLE01000068.1 GCA_009885205.1 Candidatus Shapirobacteria bacterium
GAAGAAAATAAAAATAAACAATTTGCATTAAATCCACGAAAAAATAAAAATGATACGTTAGATTTAGAAGATTTAACAATTGAAGACCAAACAGCCCGAAAAAATAAAGAAAATTTACAATTACAAAAGCATCAACTAGAATTTATAAAACAGTTTATTTATTCTAATTTACAGGGGGCTATTATGTTTCACGGTGTTGGGTCTGGTAAAACATTAACGGCTGTTGTTTGTGCTTATTGGTATTTACAACTTTATCCATCTAATAGAGTAATTTGTATTAGTCCATCAGCCTTATTATATAATTTTATTGAAGGTATGAAACAGTACGGCGTTGATATTCAAGATAATAGATATATTTTTACAACTTATGACAAATATGTTAAAATGAGTGTAGAAAATAAAAATGCAACTGGTTGTTTATTAATTGTAGATGAAGCCCATAATTTAAGGACTGAGATGAAAATTGATAAAGTTACAGACCCTAATGACCCGGATATAGTTTTATATCGTGAGGCACGTGTAAATAAAAGAGGATTTAACATTTTAGAATATGGGGCAAAAAATGCACATAAAACATTACTTTTAACGGGTACGGCTTTTGTAAATACAATTTATGATATTGAGAATTTAATAGCGATGGTTGACAAACGTGAACCATTATTAAAAACAACTTTTTCGGATATGGTAAGTTCAACAAGTAATATAAGCGATTATTTCAGTTATAAAATTTCTTATGTTCCATCATCTAAAAGTGATTTTTTTCCTGAAAGAAGGGAGAAATTAATACCTTTATACATGACTGAAAAAATGCAACAAGAATATAATTCTTTTAAAAATGCTAAACGAAATTATTTTTTTATACGTGAAAAGCTTAAAATGAATGTTGTAAAAAATGAAGATACAGAAATGAACCCAAAAATTAAATGGTGTATTGATGAAATTATTAAAAAACCAAAGCAGAAATTTATTATATATACAGGCATGTTTGATACAGGTATTGAATTAATTGAAGATGAATTAAAAAAAAATAAAATAGATTTTGTAAGAATCACAGGAAGAGAAAACGCAACAAAAAAAGAAGAAAGTAAGCAAATATATAATTCATATAATTTTAATAATGTAGGTTGTAGGGTGTTATTAATTTCAAAAGCTGGGGCTGAGGGAGTAGATACTAAAAATTGTCAAAACATCATTTTATTAGACCATCAATGGAATGACGCAACAAGCGAGCAAATTATAGCTAGGGCGATACGTTTTAAATCACATTTTGATTTACCAAAAAGCGAGCAATATGTAAATGTATATAGATTGTTTTTATTATTTAAAAATGATGAGAAACTATTTAAAAAAATTGAATCAAAAGATATTGATTTTATACAATTAAATAATGAAATAAGGGATGCAGTAAGAGAAGAAGCTAAAATATTAAAAAAAGATAAGAATAGAATACAACCCACAGAAGCATTATTAAAAACATTAAAAGAAGGTGATACTGATGTTTTATTTATACCAAACAAAGACGCCACTGAAATGGTAAAGGCTGGATATAATAAAAA
>VFLE01000070.1 GCA_009885205.1 Candidatus Shapirobacteria bacterium
CCAGCTCTGAAATCCCGAAATATAAGCATCAAATCCCGTTCCCAGATTCATCGGATTCGTAGAAGGTGCTCCGGGCGTTTTCGGTGGACTCGGCAACAATACCGAATTAATCAATTTCCCATCTAAATAGCAATCGACCGTTGTACTATCACAACTGACAATAACACATACCCATTTTTGAACGGGAAAATTGTCGGTAAATTTGATCGTGCTAACGTTCGATGGAGTATTGGTGGACCCGGGACTTATACTTGTATTTTTATTCGTTGAAGTTGGATCAAGTGTAATATCACAAAATAAAGTGGGCGTAGTATTATCTAAATACAATTTGATATTCCCATCACGGTTGAAAATTACCTTTTTCCCATTTGACCAAGTATTTACATAGACCCATATTCCATATGCATATCGAGTCGAAGATCCACTTGCCAATGTAGTAATGGGTGGGTTTGTCGCTTTCAAATCCGCGGTATTTACCAAATTCGTCGATTTTTTGATATAAAACACGTACAAGAGATAAATTAAAATGACGACAATGATTCCTAAAATAATCGTTGTAAAATCCATTTCTATATTATAGCCAGGGATTTTTTACGCCGATGAATATTACACCCTTGGGGTCGTAAAGGGAACTATTTTCCACTGGGCGAGGCTGCCTTGGTCCCCACTAAAATGGGAGGGTTTTTATTCATAAATAAATTGTATGAATTGGCGACTTCTTCGGCTGATAAAGGATGATGATAATATACTACATTGCATATGGCTCCCTCTAGACCATTGTCATCACCCACCGTAATGGTATCCAATGGACTATATTCGGGAAGCGAATTAGTCATAGCGAAAGTTCTTTCTAAATTACCGTTAATAAATATATCGACCATGTTGCGATTATAATTCATAACAATATGATTCCATTTCTGGTTCGGAATTGAAATATCATAAAACGAATTATGGGACGCGTCGTATACATTTTGCGAAGGAGGGTATTCGGAAAAATAAAAAACGTACTTGTCACGTTCTTCTGGTAGATCACCGTTTCCGCCGCCATAATACCGAATCATCGGTTTTACGCTTTCTACCGGATCCGTTCGAGAAATATTTGTACGTTTTACATGATATTTATCCCCCTTTTTCGTGGTAACATGCGCGGTTACATTATCCGGATCCAATGAAAAATCTCCGATATCTTCCGGGTCCACAATAATGTCCGCTCCGGTCATATCCAAAAATTTGATCTTGTATTTGGTAAATCCATAGCTAAATATTTCTGTTTCTTTTCCGTAAGCACCCATGGATAGATTTTGTGGATTGATATAGACCCACATGGAAATCGCATAATTATGGCGATATGTATTTGGCTGATTGGGGACCTGGAGTTTTTCGCCCACTGCAATTGTCTGTTTTCCTTTGTTCAAAAGAACAGGTTCGTTTATCAAAATATCGGAATTCCTGGGATCCGACACGGCGGCGACAAAAAGCCTCGGTAAATAAAAATACAAAAGAATGACGACAATTTCCAAGAAAATTAATACATATACCACCAAAGAAGTTAATTTAAATTGGTCCAACAAATAATATACAAAATCATAAAGCATACATGGAATATAAAAAATGAGTTGGGCCAAAAAACCATACCATCCAGTCATTCTAGATAGATATTGCAAAAATGAGCGTGAAGCAATTGCTAAAAGTATGAGTCCGCCTAATATGTAGAGGGAGGTCGATATTGCGCCGGTTACATATGGTATTTTTCTACCAAATACGGCAAACAAATATGCGATGTAGGCAATGGCGCCCAACCCCAATACAATCTTGAAAAACAAAACGGTTGATTCGTAATCATGGCCAATGTTTAGCGACACGATAAAAATCATTACTAAAAGAAACAAAATAATGAAATAATATCGCGGGAAATTTCTATCTATTGTATCTTGATTAATGAGAGCATGAATAATAAGACATGTGACTACGAAAAAGGAAAACCCTAAAACAAAATATTTGGATATTTCTCCTTGTTCGGTTGTGGAATCACCTCCTTTGATTTTTTTACTCATTTTTGTTTTGGTTTATATTACTTACTCTATACGGATACATTTTAGGGTAAGGGGTATGTATTCAGCTTTACTGAATCTGATGACCTTGGTTCCCCCTTATATTACAAAAGGAGGGGTTTTAGGGTCTGGATTCAGCTTTGCTGAATCTGATGACCTTGGTTCCAATTATATTACAAAAGGAGGGGTTTTAGGGGAACGTAGTTCCCCTAAGCGAATCTGATGACCTGGTTCCCCTTATATTAC
>VFLE01000053.1 GCA_009885205.1 Candidatus Shapirobacteria bacterium
AAAATTCACTCGAAAATTCACTCGAAAATTCACTCGAAAATTCACTCGAAAATTCACTCGAAAAGGAGGGATCTTAAGGGAACCTTGGTTCCCTTAAACCTTAAACCTCTATTATAATCTCGGTGCAACTTTGTGGTTAAACGGATTGACCAAGGCACACGTCGTTGTTTTAGAGGCCGGGCAAGCAACGGGCGTTTTTATATTTGGATATCCAAGCTTGTCTTTTATCGTATAGGAGGTTTCTGGTCCGCCATATGCCATGGCCTTGGCTGTTTGTGATCCAAAAGCAGCCGTCATTAATGCCCCATTGCTGGTAATCGTATCGTATTTTTTCCGCGTGGTACGAGCGCTAGCCGAAACACCACCCTGTTGTGCAAATTGAGGGTTGTTCGGCTTGTAAAAAACGGGAATAACATCGGACGCACCATTCGGGCAATATTGAACATTGGCGTTGGATGCGTATACATTCGAATTGCTCTGATTTGTACCGGGTTTGGAAAGTTGATCTCCCGTACGAAGGTTATGATATTGATTCTGATCATATCCTTTTGTTCGACTCGCTAAATACTGTTGGGTTGATGTATAATACTGTTTGATCGGTGTCATAACGTCTTGCAAGGGTGCATTGGCAAATGCTCCACATATGCATCCTCCAGGACGAGCGCCCCTTCCTCCCACGCTCGTATATTGATTCGAGTTTTTCGTTATCATTCCTGCGCTCCTTACCTTGCGTCTAGCATTGGTAGCAACATCTAAACAAACTCCGGCCGATGTAAAACATGTACAAGTGCCCGGAATTTCCGTACTATTCGACGGGATATCCATATCTTTTTGACCTAAGGTATTGACTAAACCATTTGTATCGGAATTAAGCGGAGTTGGATTTACAAGATAGCCATTCGGGGCGTTGATTTGATCTATTTTAGTCGAAATGCGAGGGTTGCAATTTATATTATTTAGGTTGTTGATTGTATTTGTGCTTGCCAATTCTCGGCGATACAACTTTAGCGGTAATGGGTTTTTCTTTAGTTTATTTTTAGAGTGAATTTTGTAAAGGGGGTGTGCAGACATAATAAAATTGGACGTAGTGGGTGCATCATCGCGAAAAAGAATCCTTCCGGATACTAAACTCGAATTATTTGGTCCATTGTGTTGAATAGTAGAAACAACCTGATTAAATGTTTTTCCTTTCCAAGGAACATAGGGCAACGGTTTCATATTCAATCTTGCTGACATTATATATTATATAATATATTATATATAATAATGAAATTATTTTTTCTTGGTAATTTAGATATTGTGAAACATATTGTTCTTGTTGGTATTATATTATTTTTCGGCATCTTGTCTGGCAAATATTTTATGGATAATCAACGTGAGGGTCTTGCTCCAGGAAAACCTCTTGCTCCAGGAAAACCTCTTGCTCCAGGGAAACCTCTTGCTCCAGGAAAACCTCTTGCTCCAGGAAAACCTCTTGCAAACAAAATGCATCTAGGCAATTTCACAGAGAGCGATAATATAGGAATGATTCAGGACGACGATTTTATCCCATATAGCTCGTCTATGACTTTTGCCGCGCCTGGATCTGCACGTGGACCTGGATCTTCTTCTCATGGACCTGGATCTTCTGCACGTGGACCTGGATCTTCACGTGGACCTGGATCAAATAAATTGGATAAAGATGATATTCGAAATGCGCTTTCCGGATTCGTCAATCCACGTGGAACGCCCGAGCAAATAAATTCGATGAATAAAATCATTGCCATCTTTTCAGAATACGCGGCCAATGCCATGAATTCAAATATGTATCCACAAGGAACCGTCTCGTCTTCTTCTTCTACTCCTGGGGGGAATATTTATAATCAAGGTATCACCGCCGGAAATAATTCGAATGCACAACGATTCGCAAATGGTTTGAACAATGGCATTTCCACCGCAGGCACCGTTTTATCAAAAACGGTGGATGCAGCCGGAAATGTAGTAACAAAAACGGTGGACGCTGCTGGAAATATAGTGACCACTACAACGGACGCAGCGGGTAAAATTGTATCTAGTAGTGTAAGTGCCGCCGGCAATTTATTGTCAAACACGGCAAAAACTCTTGGACAAACAGCCCAAGGTCTTGGATCAAATGTGAGCGGAACTCTTACTTCCGGAGTCGCCGGCGCTGCCGGTCTCGGAAAGGATGCCGTCTCAGGAACAACCGGACTGTTGAAAGATCTTGGGTCGGATTTATCCGGCGCATTTGGATCAAAAGGGAAAGGCCCAAGTGCCGGTCTAGGTACTAATATAGGCGCTTTAGCCCCCGGTCAAAATATAATAGGACAGCCGGTAAGACAGCCTACCGGTCAGCCGCCGATAGATATATATTCGCAATTTGGTGCGCTTCCTTCAAAAACGTCCTCGGACCCAGTGCCAATTACGGCTAGTTTTGATGCCTTCAGGAAATAATCTTCTGTTTAGTCAAAGATAGATATGTATACACCTTTGAAGATTTAAAATGGCACGGTTAGCAAAACTTTGATTTTTGTTATCGTCTCGTTACTTCCCGCTTTCTCTAATTCCAATTCTCATGCTCATAAAGTAAAGCGCGACCAAAATGGTTGCTTATCATTTTCGGTTTCACAGGGTACTGGATGCTCATGGATGTGTAGTTATTGTGCAAACCAATTGGGCACCAACAACTATTATTTTACCGATAATGTTTGCACATATCAGACCGGAGGATGCAGTGGAAATCCTATCGCTGGTAAGACATATACCTGCTGCGCGGTATCCACCGTTTAACCTTTACATTATTGTACAAAATAATGTTTTGGAAATTTCGATACGAAACGTTTGAGCCGATCTTTTTATTTTACTTGATTGTTTCGTTCAATCTGTATAAACACAATACATCTATATAGAAAAGAATATGAAACAAAAAATAAATAAAATAAATGCTTTTTTTTCGCCCACCTATTGCGTAAAAAAAGATGATGCAGATATTCCTATTCCCAAAAAAACGAAAATAGAACCCCGCGATTTTTCAACCATATTACAAAGAGATTCCATTGTCCAAGAAATTACCAATATTTTGAAATCATTTGAATCGCAGCGAAACAATGTTTCTTTCAAAAAAGGGATATACATATATGGATCTCCTGGGTCCGGGAAAACCCATTTTATTACAGAATTATTGAAAAAACTTGATTATGATGTTATCAAATACGATGCCGGCGACGTAAGAAACCGATCTCTTATCGATACAATTACAAGTAATAATATATCGAATCGAAATGTTCTCCATATGATGAATCGAACTGAAAAAAAGATTGCGATTGTAATGGACGAGATTGATGGAATGAACAATGGGGACAAGGGGGGGATTAACGCGCTAATTAAAATGATTCGCCAAAAAAAGACGAAAAAACAGAGACTCGAAAATGTCACCCTGAATCCGATTATATGCATTGGAAATTATTATATGGATAAAAAGATAAAAGAACTCATAAAAGTATGCAATGTATTTGAGCTCAAAACGCCCACGCGTGATCAAAGCATTCAAATTTTCGATTCGATCATTACGCATCACGATATAACTGTCGATTTGAAATCGTTAATTATCGATTATATCCAAGGCGATTTGCGCAAATTGATGTTTATTCAGAATATGTATTTGAAAAAACCGGAAATCGTCACATACGATACAATCTCCACCATTTTGCAAATAAAATCGTATAATGAGGATTCCAAAAAAATAACGCAAGCGCTTATTCACTCGCCACATCACATTGATCGGCATAATTCGTTTATTAATGAGACTGATCGAACGATTGTCGCCCTGCTTTGGCATGAAAATATTGCCGATCCCATTAATAAAAAACCGGCGAATATAGGCTTCCCGTTTTATTTGAAAATCTTGGATAATATCTGTTTTGCAGATTATATTGATCGAATCACATTTCAGCACCAAATTTGGTTATTTAATGAAATGAGCTCGCTTATAAAAACATTTTACAACAATAAATTATATCACGATACGTTTCCTGAGAACCGGACTAGTTATTCTGTTCCGGAAATTCGATTCACCAAGGTTCTCACAAAATATTCTACGGAATATAACAACATTTTGTTTATCTATACATTATGCCAAAATTTAGAATTGGATAAAAAGGATGTGGTCGCCTTTTTTCAAGAACTACGTCTGCACTTTGATAGTGCTGATTTTGTTCAGACTGCGTCGCGGGGGTTTTCGAATGATACGCTTAACGCAATCGAAGAGTTTTTTGAGGATTATGGCATTACGAAATTAGATATTCGTCGCATGTATCGGTATTTAGATAAAAACGTGAAAAAAGATGCGGTTGTTATTTATGACTCGGAAGATGAGGATGACTAGGAAGGGGGAACCAAGGTCGTCAGAATTCGCGAAGCGGATTCCAGACTCTTTCCTTATGTAAATAATATATAAGTATATGTATTATATATTGTAACATGAACCATCGAGTTGTATTTTTACAAACTGTTTTTATTCGTATGTTGCTTAATTCATTTCAACACATTATTTTGTATAAGAAAAAGGAAAATAAATCATCACCGCAAATAGATTATAATAAAATCGTATCCAAATACAAAATACACCCGATCGAATGATCGTCATGGTACCCCCTCCAAGAAAAATCTAAGCATATAATAAATGGTAAAAAAATATTTGCGGAACATTGTTAAATTGTATAGACACCCAATTTTTTTGATCGCGGGTCTTGGACTGATTCTCTGGTTTTTATATAACTGGTGGTTCGCAAAAGAGATTTACGAAGCTATGGCTACGTCATATGAAGGCCGTGGATATAGCGATGAAAAGGATGCCTATATTTTGCCCAAAGTCCATTCCGATTTTATTACCGATGAAGAAAGAGAATATATATTGGAGAAAGCAAATGGTAGTTTTGAAGATAGCGTTATAATAAGCGGAAAAGACGATAATGTTCGCAAAAGCAAGACCTTTTGGATTTCGAGAGAGGATCCCGTGGCGAAATCGATAATAAAACGAGTATGTGACTTAACCGGTGTTTCCCATAAAAATGCGGAAAAACTACAGGTAGTTCAATATCAGCCCAATGGATATTACCGGGAGCATCATGATGCCGCATGTGATCCGGGGAAAGAGTCTTATGAATTTGAACAAAACGGGGGACAGCGAAAGGTGACAATGTTGTTGTATTTATCGGACGGATTCGAGGGAGGATCCACCCGTTTTCCAAACCTGGATTTAGAGCTGAAACCTGAGAAAAACAGTGGGATTTTGTTTTATCCATTGCAGCGCGATGGAGACAAATGTCATCCAAATGCGTTACATGCCGGCATGCCGGTGACTTCGGGAGAAAAATACATCGCAAATGTATGGCTTAGAGAAAAACCATTCGATACCGATTAAAATAAACCTACTATATATTATATGCTTTCATCTATCTTTTCGAGATTAACCAGAAAGCGATCACCGAACAGAAAATCGGCGTCTGTCCAATCCATATATGATAAAATGATATCATATAAAAAATATACTCCTTTGCAAATCGCAATTAGTTCTTTGTTTATTGGAAATAAAGACGTCTCTATTTTAGGAGATTTGAAAAAGATAAATCCCGCTCCGCTTCCTGAGTTGGACGCATCAGCCGAAAATAATGCCAAAATAATATCCGTCCTTTTTGATTGTGCAAAATTAGACCGACTTTCCCCAAAAAATAATACGGCAGATGGGCTAAAATTGTATAATGCGTTCAAAGATGATAAACCCAAAGCCACGGCTTTACATTTTTTACTAAAAAAGCAAACGGATGGTGATGCATGGTCCAAGAAAAATACACTCAGTAAATTAGTTTCTATAGAAACAAAAAATAATTTGTTAAAAACCGATCTTGCTCAACTAACCAATTTGAAAAATGAAGTCTCCATCTTGGATGCGGCGAAAAATACGGCAAGAAAAACGCAAAATCGTATGGCCTCTTTGCTCGGTGGAAAACGATCAACAGAGAAGAAAAAACTTATGAAAAAACATCAAAAAACGATACATTTTATAAACAAAAAATAAATCTTGGAATTCAAAATTCTGGGAAAAAAGTTCGGAAAGTTTTTGAAAATGGACATTTATAAATGTCCAAAAATAAAAAGTGCAAGGAAAAGTTTGCAAAAAAGTTTGCAAAAAATGGAGTCAAAGCATAATGCAGTAAATTGCTTTCGTGTTCTAAAAAACGCCGCTGCATATTTTTTTCCGAAATTTTGCGGACAAATTTAGGCGTTTTTTTCTGTTTCCAATATAGGAAACAAAATGGAAACACATGGAAACGCAAAAAACGCCGGCAAATTTTATTGTGAAACATGCAATTTTTCATGTAATAAAATGTGTGATTGGACCAGACATATAAATACGAAAAAACACAACGATAGTGGACAGAATCCAAAGCATTTTCAATGCGACGTTTGTGAGCGGATTTATCAGACTCGCACTGGGTTATGGAAACATGCGAAAAAATGTGCACAGGATTCAAAAACCCCGGAAAAAACGGCCCCCGCCTTTCACGCCGACGATTCCAAAATAACACCGGAAATGATATCGCGAATTGTGGTGGAAGTGCATAAACAGTTGGGGATTGCAGACATTTTGAAAAATAGCGAGAAAATGATGATAAATAGCCAGGAACTCGTGAAAATAGCGAAGGAGACACCGACGACGATTCATACGACGAATAATACACACAATACAACAAACGCGCATTTTAATATGAATTTTTTCCTGAATGAGAAATGCAAAGATGCGATCAATTTCACAGATTTTGTGAATTCTATTACTCTGAATCAGGCGGATTTAAGCACAGTTGTAAAGTACGGCCCGATAGAGGGGAATAGCAAAATCATCGCGGATATGCTGGAGAAGCTGGGGGTATATCGCCGGCCGATTCATTGTATGGATATGAAACGGGAAACAGTGTATATTCGCGAGAATGACGAATGGGAAAAAGAACATGCGGAATTACCGCGGATCAAACAATTGGCGAATGTTGTATCTCACAAAGTAGTACAGCAGTCAGGTGTATGGCATGAGGAGCATCCTGATTATATGCAGGATAGCGAGAAGAAAGAGGAGAGCTTGCGTATTATGACACAAATATTTGGATCGGAAGTAGGAGGGGAGGACATGGCCCAGAAAAAAGTGGTGAAGAATATATTACATCAGATAGAAGTGGATAAAGTGCCGGAAAAGATTTCGAAACAGGGAATACGAATTTAGATTATGTTAATTTTTCTAAAGCGCTTGATACCAAAGTGGAAATAGTGTCTTCGTTTATTTTAGAAATCTCGTATCTTTTTACATTGTCGGCATCTAACACATTTTTGATTACCGCATTTTTCGATTTGATTATTTTGTTCAATTTTTCATATAATCGGTGTATCCAATCATCGCAAAACCAATTTTTAATAGCGGGGGGGTAAAAATAGCCAAGCTTTTCTATATGTTTTTTATTTACAAATGGATGTGTGCAGAGCGCCATGTTTGTTTTATCCACACCCCAACCTAAACAACTATCGCCATTCGCTTTAAAATAGGGTATAAAATCGCGCTCAATAAAGTCCAACTCGTACACTTCTAAATCGTCCGCAAAGACATATACATATTGCGCATTGTATTTTTGCATAGCTATATCAGCCAATTGATTCACTATGCAGACATAACTCTTGTCAAAATTGTTTAATTTATGAAAATGAAAGTTTTCGGGAAGTTTGGCTTTTATAGCCTCGGTATTTTTATTGTAAAAATCGTCGTCATCATCAGTTCCAATCAAAAAAGTGTAACGCTTGGACAAATCTAATTTTTGAAGAGATGAATATAAAATTTTCAAAAGAGAACAAGACTCGACATTCGCGTAATTCATGTTGCGTGAAGTTGATGGTATGATAAACACAACTTTATTGGTTTCACGGTTTTCATAGTTTTCTGTTGAATTTTTTTTGAAATATAAAAAAATGAAAAAAATAAGAAACAATACAAAAATGACGCAACAAAAAGAATACATGTTATATTTGGAAATTTTGTTCAATTTAAATAGCATATAATATAATATAGTAAAATATTATATTGTATCGTAATTACATAGGTAAATATTTACAACAGTGGGAAATGGAACGCCTCAATCGAAGAATAGACGTAGAGGTTACAAAATAACGCTGCCTAACGACATTCACGGATGCCGACCGTATAATGTGTGAAAGGTGTATAACTAATAATTTATTTTTCAAAAGCTTTTATCGCACGCATTTTTGCCGGCGTATGTATTTCGTCCACATGTTCTTGGTGCAAAGTTGAGTCATTTTCAGTTTTATGTATCATAAATGGATATTTATATACATAAGATATCAATTCTCTGTATATATAATTATCCGCTGAATGTGGATGTTCCATTTTAAGTTTGTATTTTCCGTTAATGTAAATTCCGTCCATTATTTTTTTAGAAGCTTTTTTGTTTATTAAATATGCGATCGCCGAAGAATATTGACTATTTTTATTAAAAGTGTATTCATCTGGCAAAAAATCGTCTTCGACAAAATAATATAATTGAATAATATCCCAGTCTGCCGGTGCATTTCCAATAATTTCGCTTATAGGTTTTTTCCAATACTTTTGAAAATCTAAACAAATATCGTCTTCCGATATAAGGGCTATGTTGTATTTTGATGTCGATAATTCTTTAATAGCATTCAAATGAGATAGCAAACAAGCATAGACTACATCTGTATGACCATCTTGTTTTTCGGGAATATTCAACATAGAATCGATTATTCCGGGCGTTTTACCGTCCACGGCATTTATTCTTTGGTTTGGTACGTTTCTAAAAACGGGGTCTTGGAACAATTCTTCCATCCATTTTTTTCGATCGACTGATCGGTCTAAATTAATCCAATAGATTATATCAATTCCATCGAGCCATTTTTCATCTGTGAAATTCTCTTTCCCTCCCGTTTTTTGAAAAAAAAAGCGATAGATAACCCATACAATTAGAAATAAGCATATCATTATTCCGACGAGTCGCATAACACCTCGAGTTCCTATAACCGCTCTATACTTTGGCATTATTATCTATATAATATATAGATAATAAATGGTAAAACAGCAGAACAATAGTTCAATATCACGATGGATTTGGATTGGTTTAGTTATTTTGATAATTGTATGCTTTAATTATTTCACTAGATCGTCTTTTGATAAAAAAGAAGGATTTGAACAGTCGGAAAGTAAAATCCCCAATGTTATATGGACATTTTGGGATGAAAAACTTCCACCATTGGTAAAAAAATGCATAGAATCTTGGAAAAATCACAATCCGGATTATGAAATCATAATCTTGAACAAAAAAAACGTTGAAAACTATTTGCCAGAAATTAATTTTTCCACAATGAAGCACGTAAATGATATTGTTCAGCGCTATTCGGATTATGTAAGAGTTCATGTATTAGCTAAATATGGAGGCATTTGGTTAGATTCGTCCGTAATATGTCAAAAACCCTTGGATTGGGTACACGAAATACAAAAACGCAAAGGTGTGGAATTTATTGGGTATTATACTGAAAGCATGACTTTCCCCGAATATAAAGACTCGACGCCTGTATTGGAAAACTGGACATTTGCATGTACCCCAGAGTCTATATTTGTAAAGGACTGGCGAGATGAAATGATGGAGTATATGAAATATGATTCGTACTTACATCATTCGAATGAAATTGTGAAAAAAGGTGTAAATCCGCAAAAAATACCGGGAGCGCCAAATAATATTGAATATTTTGGAATGCATTTAGCAGCGCAGCGTTTATTGCAAGAACAACGCGAAAAATATAATCTTCATTTAATTTGCGCCGAAGATACGGCATTGTCATATTTAGTAGAGCCCGGAAGCCGCTCTATATTATATACGGAAGAAGCCGTCAAACACAACACACAAAAATTAATTGAAAAAAAACACGCAGACGAACCGCTTCTTAAAATTCCGGGATATATTCGTGATAGCGTAGAAAAACAAATAACCGATTTTGATATTTTGTTTTAGGTATTTTTCCACGTGCGAAATGAAATGGGATTTATCGGTTATGTGCAGCAACGTTGCATTTGAAGCCTGAACCACCGAAGGCGGTTTATAATCTTCAAAGGTATAAACATGATAAAAAAATACATCCCCACCCCCATTATTATGAAAAACAAAAAATAAAATGAATAATCAAATTGCGCCGATTGAAAAGATTCCTTTTTGGAATCTACTAAAAAATATAAATCCTCAATGTCTTTGGTATGTATAAATTTGGAATGATTATACGGATTTAAATCGTCGAAGCAATATATTGAATCAACATTATCAAGTGTATATTGATTGAATAATCCTGGAACAACGCCACTATTTATTGCTATTATTTTGGTTGCATGTGTAGAAATGGCGGCAATATCTTTAATTGTTAAATGGTCGTCGCATGTGCAAGGTATCCCTTCCACTTTTTCGGACGTTACGACTTTATATTTTTCGGCTAATTTGTATATTAATTTATTCCATTTGACGTCATCTTTAACATATTGGTTTGATTTTGGCGTCGAATTGAGTATAAGAAAATCTACATTTAAATATTTATCTTTATTGGAAATTCGATCATATCTTTCCAACAAATCCGAATCGCGATATTCTAATTTTTCAATTTCAGGTAAATTGTATAATTTGGAAAAGTGGTTAAAAAAAGATACATAAAAAGTATCGTATTTGTTGTATTCGCTTTGTTTATAATTATATGCGTGTAGACGAAAGTCGTTTGAATTCCCCACCCATAATTGAAATCCATTGTCCTGACCTGAATCGTAATCTAATATATTTATATTTTCAGAACATTTGAATTCAGATAATTGGCTGTGATATTCTTTTTTACAGTAATAATTTATGACGATATCATTTTTTTCAATATAATCTTTTATATTATAAAAAAAAATAAAGTTGAATATTTGGTCACCTAAGTGATATTCATTGTATATTTTTATAATTTTAGTTGGCATTTTTATATATTGAGAAAATACTCCTACATAGGAACAAGCGATCTCAGCCAATATCCGCCATGACGGTTTATTATATAGGTCTTATTCGGAATTCGATGTATAGACGGACTGTCCAAATATACATGGAGTCGCAAATTTTCTTCCTCAAATTGGCTGCCTGCATGTATTAGATCAGGTCGAAAAAATAAAACGTCGCCCGCTTGCAAACACAATTTCACTCTGGTTATTTTGGGATAAACGGATGCGCAATAAGCCAATTCGTCCTCTGATTTTGCGATAAGTCCGACTGTGTTTTCCCATATATCTAAATACGTATTTGGCATAATTGCCACCAAGCAGAGTAAGGGCATTTTCTCAATATCTTGGACGCCGCTTTCCCATTCGGACATTTTTTCCAAAAATTCGGCATTGGGCACATAATCAGAATGCGGCTGCTGTGATTTACATCCAGGTAAAGATTGTAGCGCAACCCAATTGCGAAATGCTAAATGTTGTAAGGGATGGGTATCGCGCAAAACGTATTCGACCGAATCGATCCATTCTTTTATTTTGGGATTACAAAGGGGCAAATCTAGCTGCTTTCGCCGATTGTCATTTGCCGCCACATTATTGAAGATAGGTTCGGCTTTATCATTTGCGCGCCGACGCAACGAGGCAAGAATATCATCGGGAAAAGAATCGACTAATCCTCGATAAATTACGTACCCATGTCGATGTAAAATCTTGGACATACTTCGGATGTAAATTACCATTTTATTTATGTGAAAAATATATTTATGTGGTTTATTCACATAAATATAAGCTAGGTTAGGTTAGACGAGCCACCCTCCTCGAGTTTCTTACGGTTCCCACATTTCCACTGGAAAGGGAATGGGGTTTGTACAAAACGCGAGAATTATCCGAAAATAAACTTTTCATCATCCAAGGATATGTTTGTGGAGGATTGGGGGGGACCGTGGACGAAAATTGATTATACACTGGATTCGTAAACAAAATATATCCGCGACTGGACATTATATATATTGACAAGATATAAAATTAGCGCATTACCCCCCTAAAACATAAAAAAAAGAATATAAATATATGCCGCAATAAATAACTATCTTATGTGGGCCAACTCTCCGCCTGATCTATTTATCAGTTTGAACAGTATTGTCCAAGGAATATCGTGTTTCGCATATGCCAGGATGATAGATATAGCAAATAGCGAATTCGTGCAAAACGCATGTCTTTCTGTTATTTTGTGGAATAGTCGAATTCAGACAAACGTCTATTTATTTGTAAAAAATATATACGACCAAAACGAATTGATTCGCGGCCCCGTCGATTTTGCTTTGTGGACATATGAGACGATTGAAACAATGACCCTTCGTCAAAAGCTAGAGCCAACGTCAAATCGCTGGATACAGGTATGTTCCTTAGTGAAAGAAAAGGATACAAGCAAAAATTCGTATCATTATTTCGAAATATGCGACAAAACGAATTCAAATATGGAAGAAACAGATATGGATCGGTGTTTCGATGAGTATCGTTATGAAAAAGGATATATAAACGAAAAATACGACGATTGTGATTCGATCGCTATAATGAAATGGGACGGAAAATATAAAGTTCGAAAAATATCTGAGAAAGCATCGCGCATGAAAACGCGGTCCTCTTTTTCGAAAGAGATGGAACCATCGTGCGTACGCATGTTATCGGTAGAATACACCGCACCTTCCAAAGCGGCACCCATTTTATTGAAAATTCCGCGTGAAATGTATATTCAAGGAAACGAACTTTTTTCGGCGGCGTTTGTGTATCGGGCTCTCGAATATCAACCGGAACCGTTCGAATTTGACATGGAATATGTATTAAAGATTATGGACGGAGAAATTAGACAAATCGAATTGAGAAAAAATCAATATATTATAATTGAAGAGAATGATTATTGTGTAAAGGAGATTTGATTTGATACCATTCCCAATACTAATTGGTACCGAGGATGGGTGTATGAAATCCGCTTCTTTGACCAA
>VFLE01000079.1 GCA_009885205.1 Candidatus Shapirobacteria bacterium
ATTTAGAATCGTCCCAATCAGGACTTGAGTGGTGCTATCATCGCATTTATAATTACTCGGCAACATTTGCTGCTGGGACTTCTAATTTTACCCTTCAAGTGTCTAAAGCTGTTTCTCAAGCGACACACGCTTTTATGGTTACTCAAGATAGTTCATTAACACAAAATGCCACAGCTGATTCATTTCAATCAGAACAATTTAAATATAAAGCATGGCAATTTCGCCTTGGTTCTCAATATTATCCTAATCAAGTTGTTAATAATCAAACTACCATCATCCCTATTAAAGGTATGGAATCCTACCTATTAACCTTGGCTTCTTTTGAGAAAATGAAAACTCCATTCCAAGAAACATCCGTCTCGCCTTCTCTCTACTCTTCAACTCACGGTGTAATTGCTGTGTCATTGGAACGCAATCAAAGTCTTGCTGTCAGTGGTTTGCCAATAAATAACTCTCGCATTCTTGAAATATTGGTTGACCGCGATGGAGCATTAGATGGAGTAGATAAACGTGATGTTAATTGTTTCCTTACATATATCAGCGTGGCTAAAGCCTACATCGATAACTTATCAGTCGCAATATAAAACGGTTTTATTTTGATGATTATCTAAAACTACTTCATCTCAATAACTTCATATAAATTCTTTCTAATTCTTTCTTTTGGTTCTGCATGATTGTTGATAGTCATAAAATCGAAACGACCTTCTGTGCAATAATTTATAATTTCTCTAAAGTTTTTTTTTGTAATGCCAGCGGGGCATATCTCCTCTAACATAATATTTATTTCACTCTCCAAACTTGGAAAAATGCAAGTAAAGTTCGCATTAATTCTAATCGATCTTGGTATTTTTTTAAAACTCTGACTTAATATACAAACAGAACAAAGATAATGTCTTAATAACGTAAACATCATTAAATTTTCTTTACTCTCTAAAAATTTACGTTCTGCTATCATATCATCAAAAATTAATAAAACTCTATCTTTCTTTCCAACTTTTTCTATTCCATCTTTTTTAATCTGTTCTTTCCTATTGTTTAAAATTGTTTCTAATATAGATGAATCAAACTTCTTGATAAAATTTTCTTTAGGAATTTTAAGTGATTCGTAAGTATCGTCTAATTCTCCCGCGGTTGGACTAAATACCAAAATTTTATGAAAGTAGTTACCCATTAAATCATCTCTTGTAAGTATGTTTAATAGTAATTGTGTTTTACCAGAGCCAGATCTACCACTAATAATAGCGGAGAATGGAAACTTTGGTAAGATATCTTTTTTACTTGCTGCCTTCTGTGGAATATTTGTTTTTTCACTTTCAATTGGGATTATGTCGTATTGGTTCCTGCTCATTGTTAAATGGTGCTATATAATTATACGCTATATTATATTCTTTATTAATATTCTCTACTTTTACCTTCATTTTTTTAATATTACAAACAGTGCATATTTTCCACTCTCTAATCTCTCCTGTATTCTTCCAATTTTTACGTAAAAAGTTAGAAACATTTAATTTTTTATGACACCATGAACATTGTTTAATATCACTCATTATTGGCTTATAGTATAAACTAGATAATAAAATAAAATTATATTCTATTATATACTATAATAAAAATGGTTAATCCTGATAAAAGAGACCCAGTAACGGGTAAGCAGATTATAACAAAAGATACATCAGTAGAAGATTCGACAGCTTATTTTGAAAAAAGAAAAAAGTTTTATGCTTCATCAACTAGTCAGCAAAAAATTAGATATGAATTATATAGGCTTTACGACTCCATTGTTAAATATAATAGACAAATATCAATTCTAATAGATTATGGATTTACCGAGAAATCAATTATTATCGTATTTAATGCTAAATATATTAACTTTAATGATGAGACTGCAATACTTTTTAAAGATAGAAATATACAAGCTATCGGAGGCAAAGCAACTGGAGAAATTCCATTTATAGATCCAGAAGATTTGATAAAATTGGTTAATCAATTTTTTAATAGCAGCATCAATACGACACAAACAGCTATACTGGCTGAATTATTACAAAGCATAAGACTGCGAAGAGAACCAGTAGATGCTGAAAATAGTAGATTAGCTCTTGATATTTCTACGATTAAAGATATTGGATTTTCTCAACAAGTAGTTATTGAATTTTTTAAAAAAATTAGAATTCTAATAGGAGGAAGAACAGTAGCAAAAGAACAACGAGGTTTATCATTTGGAACAAGAGGAGATGGAACCGAAATATCAAATACTGATATTTCACAATTATTTTCAAGTAGGGCTGGAATAGTTGAAGAATCAGATATTAAAGAAATGGTAACGATATTAATAAATACTGCATTAATTTCTAGTGATAATCGATCTTTGACTATAAAAATACAACAAATTAGACAAGATAAAACAACAAAAACCAACCCATATCCAAATATTATTGAATATATATTGAATTCAATTAAAGACGGTAGCACATTAAATTTAATATATAAACTGTTATTAGAATTTTTAAAAAAATATGCCCCAGGCGATTGGAAAATAGAAACAGGAGTAAATATTAATAATCAACAAAACATTGAACCAGAAAAAGAACAGGGGCAAACAATGGAAGATAATGTATATATTCAAATATCAAAAGCAAATAATTTAAATCCAGAACAAAATGATGCATTAATAAAAATTATTCAACAACTAAGACAAACTAAACCAGAATCAACAACGGAAGAAACTTTTACAAAAGGTGTATTAGAAATATTCACACAAATCATTAATAAAACAACAGAGCAAGATTCAACCGCACAACGAGAAGCGACATCATC
>VFLE01000071.1 GCA_009885205.1 Candidatus Shapirobacteria bacterium
ATTGAAAATTGTTTTGATTTTTAAAAACTCGGCGACTGGGGACTAAAATATAATCTGATTGTGATAATAAATTATTTAACTTAACTTTATTGTCATAATTTTGGTCGAGAGTATAAAAATCAAAATTTATAAGATTAATGTTGGGACGTAATTTCAAATCAACTACATTGCCAGATTCAGTCAAAATTGTCGAGTTTTGGGGGATATTTTTATTTATCCAATTTGAGGCTAAAACACGTGGATTTGATAAAAAATATTGGGAGAAGAACAATACTCCCGGGATAAGACAGAAACAGGTAACTAGCAACTGATAACTAGATTTTTTTAATTTTGAAATAAAAATAGTAGCGAACAGAGGAAAGACAAAAAAGATAGGACTCATAAAGCGAGTCCATTTGACAAAAAGACTAGCAAAATAAATAAAATATAAAACTGTTGGAACTAATATTAAAATTATTTTTAGAGTAGGTTTTTTGATAAATAAAAAGATACCAAAAAATGAAAACAGGAAAACTGGTAGACCAGAAACATAGGGGAAAATGTGGGTAAATTGAAATAAGTAAGAAGTGGTGTTTAAAAATTGGCGAGTGTAAAAAACTTCAATAGCCCCAGTGGCAACACCAGTTTCGTATCGCATTGATGACAAAAAGTCGTTTATATTGATAATGTTGTAGGGAGAGGTAAGTAAAAAGATAAATGATAAAAGTAAAACGTAAAAAATAAGACTGAGAAATTCTTTTTTGTACAAACCAACTAAGATAATTGGCCAGATAAAGAATATGGCAGTAATTTTGCCGCCTAGAGCAATGCCAGATAGAATTGCAGAAATGACGAAATATTTAAACTGAGGTTTGTCATAGATTTTTAATAAAAAATATAAATTAGCCACAAAAATAAATGACAACAAACTTTCGGTGGTGCCAAAGTGAGCAATTTGAATTAAACCAGGAGAAAAGATTAGTAAAAATAGATAGATCGTAGATGATAGATCGTGGGGAAAAAGTTTTTTTGATAATAAATAGGCGAAATATAAAAAAAGAAGAGAAAATATGGCGGAAAAAAATCTTAAAATATAAATTGAATTAGCAAAAGTATTTTTAATATTTAATATATTTAGAGAAAAATAACCTAAATACAGGGGAAATTGGCCGTAGGCATAAAAGTGAGGATCGAGATTAGTTGATGAAAATTGGCTTAATGCAGTGGCCATATTGTTTTCATCGGGATGAGAAAAATAGCCACTGTCCCAAGTTTGTCCTAGAAAACGAGTGAAAAATGCTAATACAATCAGAAAAAGAGACAACTTAGATGACATATAAAATTGACATCATCATCAAACCCCAAACTAAAACGGAAAAGATAAGAGGGATATCGGTAGTAACGACCTGCTCGGGTCGCTCGCCTTCTTGCATCTCAAAAATGATTTGACCATAGCGCATGATGCCAAAAATTACCGGCATCAAGGTAAGCATGTACCACTTGCGATCGAGAGCGGTGGGATAATTTTCTAGTAAAAAATTATGAAGTTGACCATCAAATTGTAAAGGCTGGGCCAAAAAGGTAAACATAGCATAAGAAATAAGAGTACAAACAGCAAACATGGTGATATAAAAACTTAAAAGTGCTTTGCCGTATCCACTTAGAGCAGCCCGAGATTTGCGACCGATATTTGATAACTCGCTCCGTCGTTTACCACTAGCAATAAACAGGGAAAGAAAAATGACGGTTAACATTATCCAGACTGGCAAATGATAACCAGTGGCAACTTCACCAGCAAAGGCACGAATAATAAAGAAAAAGGCAATACCAATAATATCAATGACAGCTTTTTTCTTTAAAACAAAGGTGTAAAAATATTGAAGGATGATAAATAGTAGGGCAATATAAAAAAAACTTTGATTGATAGAAAAGGATAGACCTAGACCAATTATTAGTAAAATTGAGGCGGTAAATAGGGCAGTTTCAGAACTAAGATCGCCTCGAGCAAGGGGACGAAGTTTTTTGGTGGAATGGAGTCGATCTTTTTGGATATCAGCTAAATCATTGATTAAATATGAAGACGAGGAGAGCAAACAGAAGGCAATAAATGAGACAAGACTTTGAACAAAAGTTATCGGCTCAAAGATTTTGCCTGACAAAATAGCCGCAGCAAATAAATTTAAATTTTTGATCCACTGAGTGGGTCGAAGCGCTTCGATTAAGGCTATCACACTACAATAATATCAGGAATCCGAGTAAAGTGGCGATACCACCAATAATGGTCAAGGCTTGAGAAGGAAAATTAAATCCAGCATTGGGAAGGATTATCCTGGTGGGTGATGGACCTTGGGCAATGAAAGGAGGAGTGTTGGTTGGTTGACCTGGAGGAGTTGTGGGAGTAATGGTTGGTATTGTAGTGGTAGGGGTGACAGTGCCAGTAGAAGTTGGAGTGGGGGTGTTGGTTGGAGTCGGAGTGGGTGATAGAGTACCAGTGGGAGTGGGAGTGGGGGTGTCGGTAGTAATAACAAAGGTAGGGGTAGGAGTGCGAGTTGGAGTAGGAGTATTTATTCGAATAGTAGGAGTTGGAGTGTCAGTATTTTTTTCATTACAACTGTCGCGATCCTCGACACTAATAAAACAACTACCTGATTCGGAATCTATTTGTTGAGTACCACAAAAATTATTATCAAAACAGACACTACTAACATTTCTAACAACTGTTTGATTTTTTTGACAACCCTCGCCCATACCAAATTGATTTGAGCATTTGTATTTGTAGGCAACATTAATATTTCCTGTAATACAGCGACCAGAAATCTTTAGACCTAATTCGGTACAGCTAAATTTATTGGGATCAACTCCACCACTGTCAGTCGGACAATTATTGGTGTCGGGAGTGGTACACTGCCAATCATTTGGATCAAGTACTGTTAAACATTTACACATATAACCAGTATTTTTGCCAGAACTATTTTGCTGACATGATGTTTGACCAGAACTACATTTGTCACCAGCCATCGGGGTATCGGGACCTTCGGGGGTATCAATTAAAGCATTCATGTCGCCACCGTGGGCATTGGCACAATCTTGCCGGGCTTTGGGGCTACCAAGATCTTTACACTTGGTAATCCTGCCGCCTTCGGCTTTGTTGCGATTGTCAGCATTTTGAAAAGTGAGATAAACAGCACCAGTCAGAGACAACAACAAAAAAACAATGCCAAATATGGCGTAATACTTATTTTTCATCTTTATTAAAAAAGTATAATGAAAAACTTAGTGTAAATAAAGAGGATAATATTAAAAGGTAAAAAGGAAAGGCATTGCCAGTAACAGGAACACCTGATTTGGTGGAAGGTTTGCTGGTTCTAACAGTGGGGATAGTTGAAGGTAAAATAGTCGGGACAATGGTGGCTGAAGGGGTGGCCGAAAATGAAAGGGGAGAAGTGGCATTGGTAGTAATAATAATAGTAAAATTTCGTTGAAGAAGTTCTGAACCCAAGGTTACAGTCAAAATATGTTTGCCTAAACTTAAATTTTTGTCCGGAGACCAATTCCAAGAACCATCATTTTTACTGGTAGTTTTGCCAATAATATCAGTATCTATACTTAAATTTACAGGAGAATTATTTTTGCCAACTCCAAAAATATCGGGGCGAAGTGAGGTAATTGACTCACCCTCGGAGGGAGAAGTAATGGATAATTTGGAATTGAGAATTATAGGGGTAGAGGTAGAAACAGGAATGGTAACTCCTGGGCCGGTACCTAATTGTGGAGTAAAACCTTGGCCAACAATAATATTGGGGACAGGATCATTTTTGGATAAACTATTTTCGACTTGGGTTAGTTGACCATCGGGGGTATAAATTAAAATGTCTTCGGTTCCACCAGTGGGAGGAATAAATGGAGCGGATTTATCTTGAGTAAAACTGTTACTCAATAAAATGTGCCACTGACCATCACTATCGGTTAAAGCTGAAAGGGGCCAGGCACCAGAAATGTTTAAATATATAATAGTATTGGGACTAGGTTTGTTTGAAGCCAAAACTACTTTGCCCCAAGCTAAGTTAGCGGTAGAAGTCTGAGTCGAAACTTGGGGAGCAGTT
This sequence comes from Candidatus Shapirobacteria bacterium, assembly GCA_009885205.1. Classification (GTDB taxonomy): domain Bacteria; phylum Patescibacteriota; class Microgenomatia; order UBA12405; family UBA12405; genus UBA12158. The sequence goes on from VFLE01000071.1 coordinate 4,083, forward strand.
TTAAAATTAAAAGAAGGTTGTTGGTGCTGTTGGCCGTTGGCAATAATATAGTACTGATATAAAGTTGAAGCTTGTAAATTATCAATACGATAATAATGAGTTGTTAGTTTATCTCCAAAATTAGGGATGGTTTTGCCATTAATGGTCAAGCTAGTGGAACAGGTAGCAGAGGTTAAAAAAGAAATATCGGCTGATTTGTTGGTTAAATTGGTGACTTGAACACCGGTGGGAGTACAGTCGCCCGAGGCTTTGGAAACGGTATTGGTACGCCTGAGAGTTAACCAAACACCGGCAAATAAAATAAATAATAATAAAATTGTGCCTAAAATTGAGGGAATTCGTTTATTTTTCACTATTTCTTTTCTCAATCAAATCAATAACCTCAAGTTTTAAATCAAGATTAATGGACTTACCCAAGGAATTATTTTGGGCGACATTTAGAGGTTTCACCAAATTATCATAACTTTTGGCAACAACAATGGCAAATAGACTAACAAAAGTCATGACTGAAACAGCTAAAAAATAGGATAAAAACTTATTTTTTTTCATTTTGATTTTGCCAAAAAAATATATCAATGGGGAGAATAAGATTTATTTGATTATTTGATTGCGAATCTTTGTCCTGAGAAAAAGTGAGGCTAGGAATATCAATAACTCGGCGACTATTTAACAGGGTGGTGATTAAACCAAGACTAGAGGTAAATGAGGCACTGGTACTGATTTGGGTAGAAAAATAATTTTTATCAGATTGAGCGAAACTTATTTTGTCGAGAATTAAATTATTTTGGGAAGAAACTTGGTCAACTTGATTTTTGGCTTGAAGAAAATTTTGGGTTGAAGGAAGAGCGTCGTCAACTAGATAGTATTTTTCTTGAATAGTGGCAAAGTTATCTTGAGCCATAATAATTTGGTCAATTTTAGTGGTTAGTTTGGTAGAAAGGATTTCTTTGAATTTGATATCGCCAACTAGAGTAGAAATGGTAAACAGGGTGGGGCGAATAGCAAAAAAGAGAAAAAAAGTGATGAGAGAAAAAGTAACTATCAACTCAAACAGATGACGGCTTTTTTCGATTTCTCGTTGCTTTTTGATAAATTCAAACAAGGGGGATAATTTGGAAATACTAGGTTGCAGGTTGATCACTTTTTGGTTTAAACTTTAAAAAGATATCAACAAAATATTTGGCATCTTTTGATTTTTTTTCGATTTTACGAATATCAACTGTGGCAATATTGGGGTTTTGGGATAGATTTACAATTAGATTAACTAATGAATCTTCTTGATAGGAATAAATACTAACTAGGGCAGTATCTCGATTGAGGGTCAAATTTTGAAAAAAAATGTCGGCAGGAAGGGAGGAAACTAGAGCTGTAATATTTTGGACATATTTTGGTTGATTTTTGTATTGGGTGTCGATATATTTTAAACGACTTTGGAGTGAAGAATATTCTTTGTCAAATTCGGCGGTACTATCGACAATCGCTTTTTGTTGACGTAAGGTTTCGGATAAATCAGAATTTTGGCGATCAAGCCAAAAACGGGAGAGAAAGGCAGAAATGACGATTAACTCGGTAAAAACAATAATATATCGACCAATTGAACTGGAGTAACGAATGATACGTGAGGAGAGACTGTTATTGTCTGATTCTTGTGGTAGTAGAGTAATCTCTTTTTGACCTCGCATAGTGTATACAATCAGTATAAGCTAAAGGTCGGTAAAAAGGGAAGAAGCTTTTTTGAAAAAGCGGTTGAATTCACCAAGTTCGTCGATGTGTAACAATAATGAAGCGAGAATATAAGCCAAAATACCGACAACAAAACACAAGACAAAAGCAATAACGACAAACATGGTTTTGCTGGTATCAAAAATAAATTGATCAAATATTTGGAGAGAAAGCCAACTCATCAAACTAGCAAAAACAGAAGCCAGAAAAATTTTGGTGATACGCCAATAAATTTTTGACCAACCAGGTCCATCAACTTTTTTGACGAAAACAAAACATAGTCCAAAACATTGGACTAAATTACTAAGCGAGGCCGAAACTGCCAACCCCAAAATCCCCCAGTTAGTAAAATTGACAAAAATGTAACTAGTAAAGACATTTATAACTAAAGAAAAAATAGAGATTTTGAGTGGGGTTTTAGTATCGTGCAGGGCATAGAAGGCGCGAACTAAAATTTGGATAATAGCTTGAGAGGCAATCACCGGGACTAAAAAAGCCAGAGTTTTGGCAGTGAGAAGAGTGGCCGACCAAGGAAATTGCTTGGCACCAAAGGCAATGCGGACAATGGCCACCCGATTGACCAAAATTAAAGCAGAGATAGGCAGAGCCAAATAAAGACTGCGAACAATAGTTTTGCGAACAGTGTCACGAAAAACATCAAGCTGATTTCGAGCGACACTTTTTGACAAAATAGGGAGTGAAGCCTGACCGACAGTAGAACCAAAAATACGACTGGGAAGATAAATTAATTGGAGAGATAAGTTTAGGATAGAAATGGAACCAGTAGCTAGAGACGAGGCAAAAAACAAGGTGACAGTGTTTTCGATTTCACCTAAACCAAGTGATAGTGACCGCGGTAACATCAGACGAAAAACTTCTTTGACCCCGGATAAATTTTGATTAATAATTAATTTGTATTTGAACCCTCGACGACGTAATAAGGGAATTTGGATGGCGAGATGGAAAAAGGCGCCGACAACCGCTCCATAGACTGGACCATAAATTCCAAAAATAGGGACAAGGGTAAAAATAGAAAGAATTATAAAAATATTGTAAATAATGGGAGAAAGCGAGGGGACTAAAAAATTTTGACCAACATGTAAAATACCGGTGACAAAGTTGCTAAGCAAAAAGAATATTTGAGCCAAGAGTAAAATCCGAGTCATGTTGACCATCAAATCAATTTGATAGTCGCTAAACCCTTGAGCAATTAAAAGTGAAAGTGGGCGGACGAAAATAAAGATAATGATGGCAGAAATGGTAAAAACCAAAAGCAAAATATTGATAACTGAAGAAGCCATTTGATAGGCAATTTTTTTGTCTTTGTGTAAATAACTGGCAAAGACGGGGATAAAAGAAGCTGAAAGAGCACCGGTAACGAGTAATTTAAAAATAAGATCGGGAAGACGAAAGGCAGCATTGTAGGCATCAAGGTCAAGAAGGCAGCAGCCAAAAAATTGGGAATAAAGAAAACGAGTCCGTAAAAAACCCAAGATAGCAGAAATAATAAAAGTTATGGCTAAAATTACTGAAGCAGAGGAAATTGAATTTTGACGCCGACTGAGATATTTTTTGACTTTAGTAAAAGAGTACATGGCTTATTATAAGGTGATATGCTAAAATAACCACATGCCAATTTCAAGATCAGCCAAAAAATCATTACGTAAGTCAATTAAAAATAAAAAGGTTAACGTGTCTTTTAAGGAAAAACTTAAAAAACTAATTAAGCTGTACTTGGTCAAACCGACAGCAGACGGTTATAAGGAAGTTCAGTCGATGTTAGACCAGGCCAAACAAAAAAATATTTTTCATATTAATAAAGTTTCCAGACTAAAATCGAGATTAAACAAAAAGTTTGGTGAAGGCAAAGCTGCTGTAACAACCACAGCTAAACAAATTGCCAAAAAGAAAACAACTAAGAAAGTAAATAAAAAGACCGTAGTCAAGAAAGTAATCAAACCTGTTGCCAAAAAAATGTCATAGTCCCACATTGTGGGCTAATTTAAGTTATAATTTTACTTAATTAAGGCATTTTTTTATGAAAAAATTTTATATTACCACCCCAATTTACTATATAAACGCGGAACCAAGTATTGGTTCGGCCTGTACCACGGTGGCGGCTGATGTGGTGGCGAGATTACATCGACAGTTAGGAGAAGAAGTCTTTTATTTGACCGGGACCGATGAACACGGAGAAAAAGTGGCAGAAACGGCCCAAAAAGCAGGATTATCCCCCATCGATTTTTGCAATCAAATTGCACCAAAATTTGAAGAAGCCTGGAAGTTGTTAAACATTTCTCATGATTTTTTTATTCGAACCACTGATCCTCGACATGAAAAAGTGGTGGGGGAAGTACTACAAAAAATTTATGATGCAAGTGATGTCTACAAAGGAAAATATGATGGCTGGTATTGTACTGGTTGTGAAGCCTTTAAAACTGAAAAAGAATTGGTTGATCTACATTGTCCCCTACACCCACCGGAAAAAACAGTCCAAAAGTCGGAAGAAAATTGGTTTTTTAGATTGTCTAAGTATGCACCTAAATTAATTGAATTAACTGAAGACGATAAAACCAATTATATTTTCCCGGAGAGTAAAAGAACCGAAGTGTTGGCCAAACTGAAGGCCGGAGTAAATGATATTTCAATATCACGAGAAAAAGTTAAATGGGGGATACCAGTACCTTGGGATACTGATCACACTATTTATGTTTGGATTGACGCATTGATAAACTATTATAGTGCCACCCAATTTTTGGAAAATAAAACAGATTTTTGGCCGGCATCGGTACATTTGCTGGGCAAAGAAATTTTGTGGTTTCATACGGTGATTTGGCAGGCAATGTTGTTGTCGGCAAATTTGCCAATTCCTGTAAAAACTTACACCCATGACTTTTACACTATTGATAACCAAAAAATGTCAAAAAGTTTGGGTAATACTATTCCTCCACAAGAAATTGTGGATTTGTTTGGAACTGATGGGGCCAGGTATTTAATTGCCAGATCATTTCCTAATAATGGTGATGCTGATGTGGGAATTATCCGGTTTAAGGAAAAATATAACGCCGATTTGGCCAATAATTTGGGAAATTTGGTGTCGAGAGTGGCAAAGCTCGGGGAAAAACTTCAAACTCCAAACATCAAACCTCAAATAGATCAAAAATATTTAGAACTAATTGATCAACTAAAATTAGATGAAGCTATAAATTTAATTTTTACAAAATATATTGATAAATCAAATAATCGTCTAAACGAAGTTGCTCCTTGGAAACTTGAACCTACTGATCCAAAAAGAATTGAAGTGTTACAAGAATGTGCCAACAATTTGCGATTGGCTGCGTTTCACCTTTATCCAATCATGCCCCAAAAGTGCGAAGAAATTGAAAATATATTTAACGAAAAAATTAAACCAATTGAAAAAGGATTGTTTGGGAGGATTGGGTAAAAATGATTGACACTATTTTAGTGGTTTAATCGATAGGTCTTTTGCATTTTGGGATGAAATTACTTTTATTTTTGTTTCAGATTCGATTTCTTTACGTGTATTTCCGGCAATTTGGCCACCACGTTTGGCAATTTGTTTGCTTTCGTCAAATGTAATTGGTTTTTTACCCTTAGAAATTTCGGTGGTGGTGGCCTCGGCCAATGTATTTAAAACTAACTCTAAATTGGTCATATTATCGCGCAAATTTTCTTTTTTTAAATTTTTAAAATTTTTGTATTCTCGAACAGTCTTCCCTGACCATGCTTTGGTTATTTCGTTGGTTAGAATGGCAAATTCTAAACCCTCCTCAATTCCTCGTGACTGCCATTCATCTGTCAATTCTTTTCTAACTTCAATTGTTTTAAGACGTTGATTTATCCATTCTTTGGAATAACCTTTTCGCAAATATGTTTGCATGGCGCGACTAATAGCTAGTTCTGGGTCTTCAATTTCTTCAATTCGTTGATAGCCAACCTTGGCTAACCATAATTTTAAAGGTTCAGCTTTGGGACTAGGAACTGATTGAATTAGGCGAAATAAATCTTGGGTTGAAAAACAATCTGATGGTCTTTTTTTGCCGTCAGCTGCCATGAATTTGATCTTTACGATTTTATCGTAAACATCACTGCCTTCTTTTTTTAACTTGGTTTTTAAATCACTCCAATAACGAACAGGAATGTTGGATTCCGTTAATATTTCAATGACATCGATTATTGAAAAATACCATAGCTCTTTTTGTTCATTCCAAAGTCGACGGACTTTGTTATTTTGAAAAATTATTACTGAATTATCTTTGGTGGCCACAGTTTATAATAGCACCATGATAGACACTCATTCACATGTTGCCACAAATATTGAAGGACTGAAATTTGTGGTGTTGTCGGGGACTAATTTAAAAGACTCGAAAAATAATATTAAACTATCAAAAAGTAATAAAAGATTGTTGGCAGCGGTGGGGATACATCCTCAAGAAAAAACTTCAAACATCAAACTTCAAACTTCAAAACTAGAAGAATTATTAGTTGAAAATAAAAACATTGTGGCGGTGGGAGAGTGTGGATTAGATTTTTCAAATGAACACGATAAAAGGCAACAGGAGATATTATTTAGAGCCCAAATTTGTTTGGCATTAAAATATAAAAAACCATTAATAGTCCACAGTCGAAAAGCGATGGATGAGACAATAGAAATTTTGAAAAGTTATAAAAATTTGACAGGAGTAATTCACTGTTATACAGGGGGAATAAAACGAATAAAAAATGTACCCGAAAGTTTTTATTTTGGAATTGATGGAAATGTAACTTATGAAGATGGACTTGTGGAAGTGGTGAAAAACATACCTAAAGACAGACTAGTTTTGGAAACCGATAGCCCCGAGTTGACCCCAATCCCCCACCGATTTGAAAAAAATTGTCCTGAGTATGTAAAATTTATTTATCAAAAAGTAGCCGAAATTTGGGGAATGAGTTTTGCGGAGACGGAAAAGATTATTGATGAGAATGCAAAAAAATTGTTTTCTATTTCGTAGAGACGTGATTAATCACGTCTCTACTAGTAATTCCTATTTTAAATAATCTGAAACAATGGTTTTTAAATAATTTTTTATTTCTTCGTTGTTGATTTTGTCATTAATCCAATCGATAGTTTTTTCGTCGACATCATCAAAATAAACTAATTGCTCTAAAAACAATTTCTTGGCAAAGACTCCATCAAATTTTTGCAAAGACAACGTAATTAATTTGTCTAAACTAATTATGTTATTTTTCAAAGCCCAGTAAATATCAGCGTAATCACGCCAAGTTTTTCGACGACCTAAGGCATAAGCTTTGTTGGCTAATAAATCATTAATTGCTGAGTGGTCTAAGCTTTTATTTAAGACAATTTCTTCTATTTCACATTTCATTTTCTAACCTATCTAAAAAATTAGTAAACACTTTTGATATACCTCCCCGAATCTAAACTTTGATCAATTTTTAAAATAAAATTTTTAATTAAATTAAAAGCAGGTTTAGTATAAATTTGAGTGGGGTTTTTTATGAATGTGTTTTTAATTTCAGCTTCACTATAATCATTTTTTAAAGATTTGATTTCATTTAAAGTTCCATACATTAAGACCTGGTTAATGATGTATGTTTTATCGTCATTTTTATCCAATTTAGTGATACTTTTGGACCAAACTGATGATTGTTTTAACATGGTATATTATACCATTTTTGGCTATTTCAAATAGTCTGAAATTATGTTTTCGAGTTCTTTTATCGAAGGAAATTTGTCAATGAGAGCCACTTCGCCGTCGATTAAAAGAATACTGTTGCCAATAATGCCGCGAGAATAAATTTTGCCCATGTCACGGATATATTCGGGGTCGTAATCAATTTGTAACCGTTTACAAACTACTTCTAAATCGGTAAATAATTTCTTGCCCTGAGGTGTGCCTTTGTCAAAATACTGAATCCGCATGTTATAAACGTATTGCAGGTAAATTCTCTTGTCTATATTTAATATCTTTGACTAATTCGCTGGCTTCTTCTTCGGTTAAAAAATCCATTGATTTATATCCACGGACTAAATTTGACACATCTCCAAGAGCTTCAACTATTAAATTATTTGGTTTTTCGATAAATGTAGTTTCAATTATTAACTTTTTAATTTTTCTTTCAATAGGAGGAGTCATAAATTTTAAAAAATATTAATTTGGCAGGGTTGGGGTATTATAGCTCAAAACGGGGAGAGATGTCCAACCCTTCGACGGGCTCGGGACCGGAACGGTTAAATTGATGATAACCAGCGAGGGCAATCATGGCGGCGTTGTCGGTATTTAAATTTTTTAATTGAGGTAAATATAAAGGCAATTTTTTGGATTTGGCTAATTGGCGCAAACGAGAACGCAAGAGGGTGTTGGCTAAAACCCCCCCTGAAGCCAAAAGAGACAAAGGTTGATATTCGTCAATAACTAGGGAAAATTTGCGAATTAAATGATCAAAAACAGAATTTTGAAAAGAGGCGGCTAAATCGGACAAATGTTCCATTTTCTGATCAATAGACCAATCCTTAATTTGATAATAAAAGCTAGTTTTTAACCCAGAAAAGCTAAGGTTAAAATTTACCTTTTCGGGTAGGGGATTGGGCAGTTTGAGAAAATTGCAGTCCCCTCCCTTAGCAATTCTTTCGATGACTGGACCACCAGGGTAGCCTAATCCAAGCAATTTGGCCGATTTGTCTAGAGCTTCTCCGGCAGCATCGTCGAGAGTTTCTCCAACTACATGATAATCGCCGATATTTTCCAATAAAACTATTTTGGTGTGACCACCAGAAACGGTTAAACCCAAACAGGGAAAGATGGGGGCAAATTTTGGTAGGCCTTTACTATTTTTTAAAAAGACAGATAACAAATGGCCTTCAACATGATTAACGGCCACCAACTTTTTATTATATTTTTTGGCTAAAGTCTTAGCATAATTAAAACCAACAGCCAAAGCAATTCCTAACCCTGGACCACGGGTAACGGCAATTAAGTCAATGTCTTCTATTTTAATTTTGGCCCGTTTTAGGGCAGTAGTAATGACTGGACCAATGCGCTCTTGATGGGCCCGTTTGGCAATATCGGGCACAACTCCACCCCACTTTTGATGTAAATCAGTTTGGGAAGAGATGACGTTGCTTAAAATTTGGTCATCATTTAGGACGGCAGCACAGGTATCATCGCAACTTGTTTCTATCCCCAAGATATACATGTGGTGTATTATAAATTATATGAATAAATATATTTGGGGAAGCTTGATCTTGGTGGTTATATCATTGACAGGAATTTGGTGGATAATGGGTAAAAATGGTTTGATAAAAACAACGGAGGATAAACGGAAAGAATCGATTAACGCTATTTATCCGACAGTAACGATAACTAAAGGACAACCAACAGTAAAAAAAGCTAATCCAACGACAATGGTAGTTGGGCAGGCAGGAACAAAAGGCGGATTGACAGAAGAATCTAGCAGTCAGACAGTATTTAAGAGTGTTTATGACACCGATCGAAAACTATATATTGAAAAAGAATACAGTGGAACAAGATATGTATTGTGGCGAGCTGATAGTAAAATTACGGTACATACCGGTAATAGTTGGAGTTGGGTTCACCCCAGGCGAGAGTTGGATGAGGAAGAAATAATCTCAGGGCAAAAGGTTTTTATTTATAATATTGGTAGTCAAAAAATTGTGGATTTTGCCGTGGGGAGCAAAAAATATACGATTCAATGTGTGCATAACGGAGTCGGGAAATTTAAAGAAGAGTGTGATGAATTTTTAAGTAACTTTAAATTAATTTAAAAATCAAAACTTAAACGGCGTTTGGTTTGGGAGATATATTCGAAGTTGATAGGAAAATAATTTGTATTTTGTTTTAACCAATCTAGATTTTGTTGGCCCATATTTTCCGGCCATTCAATACAGGCAATAATGTTATTTTTAAAATGATCTTTAAACTTAATTTCGATAAAATCTAATTTGGTGTTTAGTTTGTATAAATCAAAATGTAAAAAATGGCCATAGTCGTTGACGATAACAAAAGTCGGCGAAGTAATACGAGATTTGACACCTAGTAATTTGCCTATAGATTGGGAAAAGACTGTTTTACCACAACCAAGATCGCCTGATAAGGCCAATACAATGGGTCCGGATAATTTTTTGTCGACAATTTTTTGATATAAAAATTTGGCGATTTTGCCAGTTTCTATTTCTGAATTTGAGAGGAGTGAGGTGGAGTTGCTGGTAACCAAATCCCCTCGCCTGAGAATTTTTAGCTCCGATTCGGTGGCGTCAATAACAGTCGATGGTAAGTTTTTGGCTAACTTGCCGGCATCGACAATCAAATCAAGTTGATTTTTCTTTTTTTGGGAAAGGGTATTTAGAAAAGAAGTGACAGAATAATGAGGAGAGCGGCCAGAGAGATTGGCAGAAGTGGCGGTGATAGGGATGTTTAGTTTTTTAACTAAATTTAAAATATATGGGGAGTTGGGAATACGAATACCAAGTGTTTTATTTTCAGCCTCGATACCAATCGCAACTTTTTGCAAACCATCAGAAACAATTGTAAATGGCCCGGGTAATAATCTGTTGTACAATTTTTCGGTATCTACTGATAACTTTACATATTTTTGGGCCATGTTAATATCGGCAACAGCCACAGAAATGGCCTTGCCAGTCCAACGATTTTTGAAACCTAAAAGTTTTTTGACAGCAACGGGGTTAGTGGCATCGACGGCTAAAATATAAACAGTGTCGGAGGGAAATAAAATTAGCCCACCATTTTTGATGACGGTAGCAATTTGGGGAAGATGCTGTGCAAAGTTGTTAGGATTAATTTTTATTATGTCCACGGGTGATTTTAACATTTCACCCGCTATTTATATATCTCGTGGGTACCGACATTTACAAACGTAAACCCGTCTGATTCTATTGCCACAATTACGCGATATTGATAATTAATCGAGAAAGCAAAATAACCACTTAGATTACCGATTAATCCGTGTAATTTTAATGACGGATCATTTGGATTTTGTTTAAACTTTATTTCTCTGTCAATTAATAACAGTTTTATATTATTTGGTAGCCGTTTATATCTTTTTATGAAAAGTTTGGAATATTGAATATTCACAAATTGATTATAGTAGGTCTGCGAGTGAATTCAACTTGATCAATTTTCCGGCTGCTTTATCTTTTTTATATGCTTTAATGGCTTTTAGGGTGTCTTTCATTTCCCATTGTTGTTGTGTTAAATACAATTTGTCGTATTCGGAAGGAGATAAGATAACTACATCGGGTTTATTGTTGGTCATGACCACTACTGGACCATTTTTCTTGGCCATTTCAAAAACTTTTCGATAGCTTCTTTGAATTTCGTTGGTGGTGGTTATGTTGGGCATTATGTTCATGAATACATACTACTATACATATATTTTTATGTCAAGAGTTTATTTAATTATTTTTGTTACAATTACAGGGTGAAGATAATGATATTAATTGGTTTAACTTTGATTAATTTATATTTTTCGGTTAATTTGTCGGTGGGTGATAAATATGTGGCCAGGCTAAACAAATGGTATGATTTGGCCCTAAATAATAAATGGACTGAAGCAGAGAAAATAGAAAAAGACTTGGATCAAGCTGATTTAAAATGGTTTAAAGAAAAATACAAAGCCGAAAATTTAAAAAAAAGATTAAATGAGTTGACAATTAAAACAAATAAGACTGCTGATGATTGGATGACCGTTGCTCAGATACAAAGTGGACTTGGTAATAAAGATGCCGAAAAACAGGCAATAAAAACTGCATATGAATTGGATCCAATACGAAGTGACATTGAAAAAGTTTATTTTTCGTCCTTTTTGTAGTCAGCTTTGTCGGCAGCTTTTTCTGCATCCTTGGCGGCTAACTCCTCAGGAGTCTTTTGAGAAGTAGCTTGAACATCGGCTGGGGTAGCCTCGGCCTCTTCGACCACTTCTTCCTCAACC
>VFLE01000215.1 GCA_009885205.1 Candidatus Shapirobacteria bacterium
AGGAATGTTTCTTTGTCTTTTTAGTTACAAGCATATCTCTCAAAGTATAGTTGTTGGCAGGAAACTTACGTTTTTTAATGTATTCCAAAGTCTTGTTATATACTGAACAATATACATCAAGAATTTCATCAAGCTTCACTTTCTGGGATTTCGTTGGGTAAATCTTTATCTTGAGTGTTCTGAACTTTACATCTGTTTTTGTTGTTATAACTTCTTTTTCCCATTTGTCTACAGTTGAAGATGTGAATGATTGAGAGTAAATCTTCTGCAAGTTCTTTTTGTTCACTGGTGTCTTTGTCACTGTCAAGTACTTTGATAGAACCTCCCGCCTTTGTGATGAGGGTTTCAATAAGTTCAAAGGCAAACCTACAGAGTCTGTCTCTATGTGCAATGACAACTTCTCCGACATTACCTTGTAAGCAGGAGTCCAAAATTCTCGCAAGGCCTTTTCTCTTGAAATTAATACCTGAACCAACATCTTGAATAAGTATGTAGTCAATGTATTCTGGTCGTTGGAGGAATTCAATTTGTCTAGAAAGGTCGTCCATTTGTTTTTTTGTTGAGACTCGAGCATAGAGAAAATTCTCTTTCGTGCTGTCATCGACTTTGACATCAGAAATATCAGGATGGCACATTTTTTCGAGACTTGTAACATCAATTCTTCTGAATCCGGTAGGTGTCTTATAGCCGCATATCTGTGATAAATCAAACATCTTCCTAATCGTCTGATTATCAAGTCCGGAGTATTCTGAAGCTTCTTTAACAGATATGAAATTTCTGGGTTTAGCTTTTTTACTTTTGGATTTTTTGGTTTCTTCATTCATATTATATAGAATGGATTTATAATTCAATTTTTAAACGCACTGAATATTAAATTATATGTACATTTAATAGGATTCTTGACAACAGTTGAAGCCTTTTCAAAATTTTCTTTTTTAAGTCTTAAAGTCTCTACTCGCTTGATTTCCTCTTGTTTGTAATACTCTTGAAGTTTAGCTGTAATTTTCTTTCGCTCTTGTTCTTCCTTCTTGTTTTTTAATTTACGTTTTTTTTGGTTGAAAACGATTTAAGGAAAAGACAAGTATGTGTTGAAATTGCCAAAGAGAGAAAGAAAA
>VFLE01000169.1 GCA_009885205.1 Candidatus Shapirobacteria bacterium
TTTATCATGTGTAATTGGTCCAATTAGTTTTATGTATTTATTGAAGTTTGCCTGCCTGCCGGCGAGGCAGGAAGTTTGAAGTTTAATTTTATTATAGTAGCTATCCCCTTTAACATTTTTATAAGGCCCAATCCACCACATTTCAAAATCTATCTCTCCTATTAACTTTGGAATTATTTCAATTAATCTGTCTAATCCTTTTTCCCAAGCAATTCGTCCCACGTATCCGATAATTTTTTTATTTTTTTGAAGTTTGCCTGCCTGCCGGCGAGGCAGGAAGTTTGAAGTTTGAAGTTTTTTTATTTTTATTGGGGGTAATACATAAACCAGTTTATTTTTAAATATTCTCAAAAAACTCGAATAATTAGCATAATCTTCTGTATACGCTACTATTTTATCCGCCCATAAATACACAAAAAAATGTATCGGCCACGATACAATGGCTATCAATTTATTTGATATCGTCCCGGTAAACATAAATTCACAATGATGGGTGACAATTAATTTTTTGCCAAAAACTTTACTCCACAGTGCCAACCAAAAAGATTCAATCGATGGCAAATGACAATTTACCACTTGGGCCCACCTGACTTGCTCTATCGATTTATACCAGTACATCGGCATAATAAACCCCTTACCAATTGAGAAACCATTAATATGTATGATTTTTTCTTTTGATGTTTGATGTTTGCCTGCCTGCCGGCGAGGCAGGAAGTTTGAAGTTTTACTGCAAATTACCCTAACGTTATTGTTTCTATTTACTAATTCATCAATAATTGTTTTTGCATATACCGTCACCCCCGAAATGTTTGGCAAGTAATAAGTCAGCCCAATCAATATTTTCATTGATACAATTATCTCATTATGCTCTTCTGGCAACCACCATTTGATCTGTTAAAAATAATTAACAAATTTCGTTACAGTACCGCTCTGATGATTTTTCTCAATTATTTTATCTGGGTCTTTTTTGTCTTTGTTTCTTTCCTACTTGTTTTCAAAGATTTTAATATTTTTTGGCAATTATTGTTTACCACTTTTTTTGGTGAACTAATCGAAAAATATGGCAAAAATCATGCCCTATGGAAACGTCCATTTTTTAAACGCCATTCACACGTCCCTACGGGTTTAGTTGAATCATGGTATGAAACCGGGTCTTTTCCCTCGGGTCACACTCTCAAAGCCACCTATTTTTTTCTTTTTGTCCTTCAGTATGGAATAATTTCACCAATAATATTTTTAGCCATTGTCATTCCTTTGCTAACTTTCCGTGTTCTTGTTGGTTTTCATTACCCCATCGATATGTTGGGTGGAGTTTTCTTTGGATTTATCTTATGGTTTGTTGTTAAAATGATAACTACTTATGTTTCTAGCGGATTTTAAATATATTACTTTTTGGTGGTTAACCATCAACCTCTTTGCCCTCTCTTTCTTACCCTTAACTTTTTCTATCTTTCCCAAATTTTTTGATAAGGGATACATTTTTGCCAAGGTATTATCGTTATCAATAGTTACCTATATCGTTTTTTGTCTTAGTGTTATTAAATTATTGCCGTTTACCAGCGTCTCTATTTTTGGCATTCTAGTTGTCATAAATCTTCTCAATTTTTATTATCTTTTTATCAAAAAAAATTATCTATCATTCAAAAAAACTCTCAAAACAATCTCTCGATACATAATTCTCGAAGAATTTTTGTTTTTTACAATTTTAGTTATTTGGTCAATTGTTCGTTCTTACGCCCCCGACATCGAAGGTTTGGAAAAATATATGGATTGGGGTTTTGTCAATTCGGCTCTCCGGACTCAGTTTTTACCACCAGCCGATATGTGGTATGCCGGCTCTCCTATCAATTATTATTATTTTGGTCATCTGATTTTTTCCGTATTAACAAAGGTTTCTTCTATTCCCTCGTCAATTACTTACAACCTCTCTATTGCTACTTTATGTGCCCTGGTTTTTACTTCCGCTTTTTCCCTAGTCGCCAACTTGGCCGCCAAACATAAATCTTTTTTACTAGCCGGTCTGTTTTCAGCCCTACTTTTAACCTTTGGTGGCAATCTCCATCCCATTTATAAAATTTTAAAAATAAATTACACTACCAATAATAATCACTTTAACTTGCAAAATATTCAAAAATCAGCCGAATCATATTGGTACCCCGATGCCACTCGTTTTATTGGTTTTGACCCCAATATTGATAATAAAACTATTCATGAGTTTCCTCTTTACAGTTTTGTTGTTTCTGATCTTCATGGTCATGTCAACGATATCCCCCTAGTTTTATTTTTCCTCGCTTTTTTACTGTCATACTCTCAAACTGTTAAAAAAATCAAAATTGACTTTGAATTAATTTTGGGAGCCGGACTTTTATTGTCAATTGCTTACATGACCAATGCCTGGGATTTTGCTGTTTATGGATTATTTTTTGGCATATTTTTATTACTTTTCCAAAAAAATATTTTTATAACCATTACCACTGGTATTTTGACTGTTGTTTTTTGGTATCTTTTTACTCTACCCTATTCTCTAAATTTTACTCCCATGGCCGAGGGGATTAAATTAGTCGACGCCCGCTCGCCTCTCTGGCAACTCTGTATTCTTTATGGTGGTTTTTGGTTATTATCTTTACCTTTTGTTATTTACGTCATTGCGAGTATTCGCCGTCGGCGAACACGTGGCAATCTCGACGGAATCACTTCGGCTGATATCTTTGCCGTCTCTTTAATCATCGTCGCCACTATTTTAATCATCATTCCCGAACTAATTTATATCAAAGATATTTATATTTTTGAACATCGTCGTGCCAACACTATGTTTAAGCTAGTTTACGAGGCTTTTATTATGTACTCACTTGTTTCAGGTTATATCTTAGTCAAGTTTCGGAAATCAGTTCTGTATCGATTACTATTTTTTGTTGTACTTCTTGCTCACATGATTTACCCCTACTTTGCCATAAAGTCGTATGGTGATAACCATCCCCAGCGCCAATATTGGGGGCTTACCGGTACTGATTATTTACAAGATCAATTCCCCGACAATTTTGCCATCATCAACTGGCTTAATACCAATGTTTCTGGCCAGCCCTATATTCTCGAAGCGGTGGGGGATTCCTATACTAAATACAATCAAATTTCTTCAGCCACTGGCCTTCCCACCATCGAGGGTTGGCTGGTTCACGAATGGCTTTGGCGCGGTGGTTTTGACGGTCCAGGGGCGAGGAGCACCGATGTTACCACTATTTATGAAACCACAGATTCGGTTGAAGCCTTAACTTTATTGCAAAAATATTCTGTCAAATATATTATTTCCGGCGACCAAGAACGCGAAAAATATCCCAATTTATCTGAAGATAAATTCCTCAAATTTTCTGATATAGTCTTCCAATCAGGCAAGACAAAACTTTACGAGATGAATTAAAAAAATCGATGATTGTTTCGATGTGTTTATTCCCAATAGTCGGTCTTTTCGATTCCATGTAGAGACCCGGCCGCTGCCGGGTCTCTACGACATATCCCGATTGGCCAATAATTAAATTTGGTAAATTCCCGCACCCAGACAAATTTATAGTAAATTTAATTGTTATACTAAATCCGTGTCACAATCAAATCTCCTCGATGGGCTCAACCCCAACCAACAAAAAGCCGTTCTTCACTCGGGTTCACCTCTCCTAATTTTAGCCGGGGCCGGCTCGGGCAAAACTCGAGTTCTCACTCATCGCGCCGCCCATTTGGTCGAAAGTGGTCAAGCCCTTCCCGAAAATTTATTACTTCTAACTTTTACCAACAAAGCCGCCCAAGAAATGAAAAATCGCATGGGCGTAATTATAAAATCAAATACTGATAAATTATTTGCTGGCACTTTTCACTCTTTTTCTTGTCGATTATTACGCAAATATGGCCCTAAAATCGGCATCGATAGTAGCTTCACTATTTATGATGCTGACGATTCCGAAAATTTAATTCGCACTCTTTTGTCCGATACTCATTACACTCCCCAAGAATTCAAACCATCATCTCTCATGTACTACATCGAAAATTGCAAAAATAATTTTATTATGCCCGAGCAGGCGAGTCTATCCGCTTCAGGATTTTGGGAAAGTGTCGCCGCCAAAATTTATGTCAAATATCAATTAGCCTTACGCAAAAACCAGGCAGTCGATTTTTCTGATTTAATATTTCTTGCCACCAAATTATTAACCGATGACAAAAAACTAACCGAACAAATCAACAATTTATATAAATTTATTTTAGTCGACGAATATCAAGACACCAATCAGACTCAATATTTGTTGACCAAGTTATTAGCTGGTCCCAGTCGTCAAATTACTGCTGTTGGTGACGCCTCCCAAAGTATTTACGGTTGGCGGGGGGCGGATTATAAAAATTTAACTGCCCTAACCCGTGATTTTCCTGAAACTACGATTATCAATTTAGAGCAAAATTATCGCTCAACTCAAACAATTTTGGATGCCGCCAACAGTGTTATCTCTCAAAACAAGAACCATCCAGTTTTAAAATTATTTACTCTTCGTTCTAGTTTAGAACCAATCCATCTATATTCTGCCAAAGACGAAATTGATGAGGCCCAATATGTTTGTCAAAAAATAAAAGAGCTTGAATTACGTGGATTGGCTTACAAAGACATTGCCGTTTTGTATCGCATGAATTCCCAGTCTCGTGTGGTCGAAGAAGCCTTTTTAAAAAACAAAATACCTTATGTTTTGGTTGGTGGCTTACGCTTTTATGATCGGGCCGAAGTTCGTGATGTTTTAGCCATGTTACGTTACGTCCACAATCGCCATGATGACCTATCTTTGGGTCGATTATATAAATCACTTGGCAAGCGTCGGACTGACAGTTTTGTTGGCAGTATTGATTCTATCAACAAAAATTCCGATTCACTAGATATATTAAATAGTTCGATAAATTTATCAAATTATTTATCAAAATTTGATAATACAGACGAAGATGATGTCCGGCGACTCGACAATATTGACGAATTAAAATCCGTCGCCTCTACTTTTCCCCAGCTTTCAGATTTTTTGGAAAATGTGGCTTTGGTTCAAAACGAATATTCCCTTCAGGAAAAAAATAAAGACAAAACCAAACAAACTGGTGTTCGACTGATGACTCTCCATTCCAGCAAAGGTCTAGAATTTGACGCTGTCTTTTTTCTTGGTTTTGAGGAAGGTTTACTGCCTCATTCTCGTAGTGCTATTGATGCTAGTCAGGTCGAGGAAGAACGTCGTCTTTGTTACGTTGGTATTACCCGAGCCAAGGATTTTTTATATATTACCCATACCGTCCGCCGTCTCCAGTTTGGCAAATCTGGTTACTCCCAAGTTTCCCGCTTTCTCGCCGACATCCCCGAGGATCTTTTACAAAATGATTTTGTCTCATTATTACCACAATCTAATGATTTAATTTACGATACTAGTGATTATTAGATTATAATAAAAGTATGATAACGAGAATACTTTATAACGAAGAAAGAGAATCTTATGACAAAGTTGTTAAACACCCCTTACAAACCTGGGTCTGGGGAGACTTTCAAATTGGTGAGGGACACAAGGTTTATCGTTTAGGAGTCTTTGATCAACAAAAAATGGTTTCTGGCTACACTGTCTCGTTTCATACTCTCCCAAAACTAAATTATTCTATCGGCGCTCTGTTGCGCGGACCCAAAATTGATGACGACATGATTAAGAATATCCAAAAAATTGCTAAAGATGAAAATGCCATCTTTGTTAAATTTGAACCCGATGTTATCCAAAAAAGATATGATCAAAATTTAAATTTAGACAAGGAATTAGCAGTTGATACCATTTTCCCTTCTTTAGTTGTTTCCCCTAAGGTTGCCTTTTATCCTCACTCTTTTATCATCGATTTAACCAAAACCGAAGAAGAATTATTGGCGAGTATGTCTACCAAAACTCGTTATAACATTAAATTAGCCAATCGCCACAATGTTACAGTTTCCAAAGAAACTCATGACCAAGGATTTGAAATATATTTAAGTCTTTTGATGGCTACCACCAAGCGTCAGGGTTTTTATCTTCACACCGAAAGTTATCATCGACATTTATGGGAAAAATTAAAAAATAGTAATTTAATTGATATTTTTATTGCCAGTCATGATGGCGAAGTTTTGGCCGCCTTTATGTTGTTTAAATGTGCCGATAAATTATTTTATCCTTATGGTGCCTCTATCGACAAAAAACGTGAGGTCATGGCTCCCAATTTATTAATGTGGGAGGCCATCAAGTACGGTAAATCGTTAGGTTTAAAATCTTTTGATACCTGGGGTTGTCTCGGACCTGACGCCAAAGAAGGGGAACAAGGTTTTGGCTTTCACAAATTCAAGCAAGGTTATGGTGGAACTCTCATCCAATTTATTGGTACCTACGATTTGGTTATCAACCCTTCCCTCTATAAAATCTATAATGCTGTTGACAAGTATCGTTGGATTTTCCTCCGCCTCAAAGCCTCCCTTTTACGCTAAAATACACTATGTCCACTGTCATTTCTGATGATCAATTTTCCCATATTGCCAAATTATCTAAACTTGTCATAAATCCTGACGAAAAATTTATCAAAGATCAACTATCTCAAGCGGCCGACTATATCGAAGTTTTAAAGGAAATAAATACCAACACCGTCGCTCCCACTTATCAAGTCAATCATAAAAA
>VFLE01000096.1 GCA_009885205.1 Candidatus Shapirobacteria bacterium
CTCAAACGAAGACTAAGAATAACCCTTTAAGAAAAACCTTTAAGAATAATGCAGAAGAAACTTCTGCACCAGATATTTCCTTTGAATCAGAGGGATACATAAAAAAACTCAGAGACGACCCAAAGAAGCATATAAGGATTGTTGGAGATTATTTCTTCTTCAAAGAAATCTTGTTTGAGAACAAAGACCAAGCATCCCTGAATCTCAAGCGTAACCTAAGAGCGGCAAACGATCTTTCCTCCTATGACGAATTAAGAGTTAACAAGACAATGGATTGGTTGTGGAAGAATGCAGATTTTAAGTGGACATTGGAAACAGTCGGTAAGTATATTGATGAGGATTTGTCAAAGTTAAAAACAAATAAAAAACAGAATGTATAAAATATCACTTTCAAGAGGGAGGATTGTTCAAGTATCAGATGAGGAGTTTAATATACTCCACAAATCAATACAGGATAAAGATCCTGAAATAAAGATTGGCAACTTTTTTGTTAGACCAAGAGAGATAAGTGGTTATGAGCATGCTGGCAATGATTTGAAGAAAGATTATAATTTATCAAATCCTTCAGACAAAGCGGTGATTCTTGAGTTTGAAAAGATGTTTGAGCAATTAGTTAGAGATAATCCAGAGCCTGATAGAGACCTTGAATATTATGGAAGAATTCACGATTTGTGGAGAGAAAGCAGAGAAAGAGGTGAGGGAATAAATTCTTTTGTTCCTCCTATAAGAACTGGATGGGTGTTCAGTCCTACTTTTCTTGGTCTTGCTCACTGGAGTTGGGTGAGATACTGCATCAAGAATGATATCATTTGTCGTACCAAAAGGAGTATGAAAACAATGGAAAACAATACTTCTGATTGGGCAGTTGTTTCTTTGGGGATTGAGCCTGCTCATAATTTTGAACCCTATGAGAGTTTTAATAAAAAATGGCGAGGTTACCACGAGCTTCTGGACAGGAGGATCTGGGCTAAAGAGATGGATGGGCATGAGGTTTCCTCACTCATAAAATCTGCATCTCTAACCTGGAGAACAGCATTTTGACTTTTTAGAAAAAAGAGTTATGATTACCCCACGATGGAAGAAACAGTAAAAACACTTAGGAGATTGGAGGAGTTTTGTCGTGTTCTTCATGCATATGTTCTTGGCAGAGGAATCTCTTGTGTTATTGTTGCCAGCTCTGCTGTTGTCAATGACAAAATTGAATTTTTCCTTGTGGTATTACACCAGGACAAAGAGAGAATACGAGTAATCACAATTCCTTCTGCCTTCGCTTTTGATTTAGGAACAGATAGGGTTATGGAGAAAATAAAGGATTCAATATTTGAGATTGCTGATAAAAATTTCGGAGCGTTCACATCAGATGCTGAATCTTCTAAAAAATTATTCGACCCAGAGAAAGGATTGTTTATTTTAGAGAAAGATTTTAGTGATTGGAAAGTGGATCCCAGTTCTCTAACAGACCTTGGAAAGATTAAGGTAGGATTGTTTAAGAATTTAAAGACCAAGGAGGAAGTACTTATGCAGATTGTCGATGTGTAAAATTTCTAATTCTTTATAATGCCATTTCCAAAAGGGTATAAGCCAACTGGTAGACCAAAGGCTCCTCATACTGTGAAAGCAGAGAAGGCTCGTGAGTGGATTGTCAAACAGATTGCTAAGAATCTTGAGCCGATCTTTGCTGCGAAGTTGGATCTGGCTCTTGGCCATTATTACGAAGGAACTGCTCCTGGTACCTCTGGGAAGATGAAAATATATAAAACTTCTCCAGATGGGTCTGCTCTAAGATATCTCATAGACCAAGGCATAGGAAGACCAAAGGAGAGTGTTGAGTTATCTGGGAGTATAAAAACTCTGATAGTGGATGAATAAATGCTTGTCCTCTGTACACGGTGTATGGACGAATTTGACTCTTCAACCATTCTTGTTGTTCATAGAAAGTTTCTTGATGGATTCTCCAAGAGTGAAGAGCCTGCAAGCAGTATGTGTCCATCCTGTACAAAGGACAGTGAGGAAGAAGGAGAGGAAGGAGTTGGAGATGAGGATTTGGAGGTAGAGGATGAACTTGAAACATGATTGATTTTTCTTTCTTATTTGGTCCAAAAAAGGAATTGCCAACACTGGTTGACCAGCCTCTTTTCGTTCCACAGAATCAAATAACTCCACAGAGCCAGCAAGCGTATAGAGATCGAGGAAAGCAATTGTGGGCACAGACAAGTGACATTTCAGAAGGAGCACGAGATTGGATAAATGACTTTCTTAGAAGTTTCCCAAGAAGAGGGGCAAGCATTGGTTTGAGTTCCAGAGGTGAGAAGCAGTTTACTCCAACTACGCCAACCCAAAAGTTGCTGTTGGGCAACAAACCAATCTTGCCTGTGAAAGAGACAGGAGCACAAGACCTTGAAGGATTTGGAGTGCCTGAGAATGCTGCTTCTTCATTGGGTATTCCTGCCTTCGCAGCAGGATTGGCTATGGATCTTTGGCCAGGAGGTAAAGCAGAGAAGGAAGGAGTGAAAGCAGTATCAAAGAAAGTGCTTCCTAAATTATTTGAGGGGTTGGCTGGACTCTCCACCAAACTTCTTGAGAAGTTCAGAGGTATGCCCGAAGAAATAACTCCACAGCAATTCAATGAGGTGCTGAATAAAGCAAGGAAAGAAGGATTGAGGAAAGCAGATGAGCAGTTGATTGTAGGATTAGCGAAGCCCAACGCACAAGGCAAGATAAACCTCACACAACTTTCCAAACAAGCAGAGACCCAACTTGTCCCTCTTACTGCTACACCAGTTAAATCTCCTCGCTGGTCAAGCATGGGAGAAGATTACATCGGAGA
>VFLE01000015.1 GCA_009885205.1 Candidatus Shapirobacteria bacterium
AGGGGAACGTAGTTCCCCCATAATAAAATACATGAGAAAAAGGAGGGGTCTTAGGGGAACGTAGTTCCCCTAATAAAATATAATCTTAGTAAAAGAAGATAAATATAACTTTCGAGAATAGAATATAAAAGAATATCGTCTAAATAATGTTTTCATCCGTATCGACTGATAATTTAGCCAACGTTGTTGTTCCTCCAAAATCAAATGAGAATACGATTCCCTTCATTCCGGGGAAACAATATGCGGTTTCTACTATTTCGGATACGATACATTCTTCCGCGATTGATGGTATTTTAGAAAAGGAAAAGCAGCACAATAAAACGGAAACATGGAATAAATTGGATAAAACAATTAAAATCCAGAAACTCCATGGATTCGCCGAAAGATATGGAAAGGAACATGGTTTACCTATGAAAGAGATCAAAAATCTGAAGCTATTTTTTGTTGAATGTTTAGATAAAATGAAATTACAAAAAACCAAGGATGTAGTGTATAGCAAAGATACTAAGGAAATAACCGGAATTCCGTCACTTCATTTCAATTCGGAAAAGAAAAATTTTACTTTGCGCATTACGGATGCAAAACGCGTTTCCACATTAAAATCACTTACGCCAAAAAGGGTTTCGGAAAAAATGGTGGAGGAAACGGAAGAAGCAAAATGATAATTATGGGATTATAAAAACTCTTGTTTATATGTATATGTATGTCTAGTAAAAAAATAAATGAAATGATTGATTTTAACAAGGATATTTTACAGAGGAGGAAAAAAGAGCCTCCTGGCATGTCGGCAATACATTATATCGATGGAAGAATAGAGGGAGAAGCAAAAGCCATTACAAAACAATTTCCCGAAAGAGAATTTATAACGCATCATATCTTAAAAAAAGAACAAATTCGACGCGACACGAAAGAAAAAACAGACGTCTTGGTCATTTCCAACAAAAATACCGAACAACTTCGGAAAAAGTTTGAATGGATCAAAAAAGACGACCCAACAAGAGCCGATAAAATGGAAAGAATTCCCGGTAAATTATCAAAGAGTCAATATTTACCCTATTCAATGGTGAAACCGGGGCCATAAAAATTGAATTCGCCAACTAAATAAATGAATGTAAGTAAACAATAAAAAGAGAATTCCGTATTCTTTATTAGAGATGAATACGGAAATTACATCGGAAGACGAATATAAAACCGAGGATGAAAAACAAGATGAATCCAGTGTTTCCACAAAAGAAACGCATCGCGAAAATTGTTCTGCGCCATTTGACGAAACCGATTGGTCCGAAATAACAATCAGCATTATGGAATTGGCCGACGAATACATGGATAATCATATAATAAAAATGTCGGATCCACAGTTCCAAGATACCATGGTGAATTCGATTACGCAAGAAATATTGGATCAATGGACACCCTTCGAATTATTCGATGAATCCGCACAAGAAGAAATATATGACCATGTAGAATCGTGCGTGGATGATTATTTTGAAATGAGTATAATAAAACCGCGGTCTTATAAAACGGCCGCTCTTTTGCGTGATCCAGATGTCCCCTATATCAACGAAAAAATCGCAATCATTAAATCATACGACCAACCAGATCAACGAACGCCGGAATGGTACGAGTTTCGGCATAGTCTTATTTCGGCAAGTAGTATAAGCAAATGTATTGGATCGGACGCGCAGATTAATAGTATTATCTATGAAAAATGCAAACCGTTTGAGCAGAGGCAGGATGGACCGGTAAATACCGAAAGTCCGATGCATTGGGGGCAAAAATATGAGCCGGTATCCTTGAAACTATATGAACACATGTATGGAACACAGGTAGGGGAATTTGGCTGTATCCGACATCCGGTACATTCGTTTATAGGAGCAAGTCCCGACGGAATCAATGTAGATAGTCTTTCCCCAAGATACGGCCGCATGTTGGAAATCAAAAATATTGTCAATCGCGAACTGAATGGCATACCGAAAAAAGAATACTGGGTACAAATGCAGATTCAGTTGGAGGTATGTGATTTAGATGAGTGCGATTTTTTAGAAACGGTGTTTAAAGAGTATCCCGACGAAGACGCATTTTATTCGGATACGGAACAACGAGATTATAAAGGCATCATTTTGTATTTTGTTCAGCGAATTAGCATTGGAGATGCGTCCGCTTTAGCTACCGTGAATCATAACCCGAAATATGAATATATACCATTTGACATCGAATTGACCAAAGAGAACATAGAAAACTGGATCTTGGAAAAAAGAAGGCTGCTGAGGCGTGATTGGTCATTGTACGAAGTAAAATATTGGTATTTAGAAGATTATTCTTGTGTTATGGTTCCGCGGAATAGAGAATGGTTTCTCGCCGCCGTGCCGATAATTCAGGATACTTGGGAGACAATTCAGAAAGAGCGCGAATCGGGATATGAACACCGAGCCGCGAAAAAAAAGGTGAATTTTGGAGTGACTATGAATTTAGATGTGTCGAACAATTATGTCATTAAAAATATGCCGGTATCGAATTCCGTATGTTTAGTGAAGTTGGAATAAAATGTGCTATAATATATATCATGAAAAGTTTACATAATACTAAAAAAAGGTATAAAAAAAATAACCGCCACACTAAGACGAATAAGTCAAGTCGTGGAAATATAAAAAAAAAAATAGATCCGGAACTTGTTGTTTATTTGAATCGCAAATTGAATGAAAATATTAAATTTAATATGAATTTATTAAAAAAAAACCGCTTTTTGAGTATTCCCAATATATCCATTCTTCCTGGAATAATATTGGGGAGTTTCATAACTTTTATTGCATCAAGAAATAATTTTTCTTCTGTTTTCCGCGTTTTGTATGTGAATACTGAGGAAAATAGAAAAAAAATAATTGAAAAATATGAAGAGTTGAGACTGCCAAAAATGCCGAGGTATAATAAAAATCTCGGAATCACGCGACCCGAATTTTATTCCCTATTTAATGAAGTAAACGTTTTACGTATGGCCATTTTGCTAACCGGCATAACAAATCTTCTGAGAAACGAAGACGTTTCGCAAGATTTAAACCAACGAAGAATTAAATCCGCCCCCGCGGATTTAACTTCTTCGTGGTCAATGACCGATAAAGAGATGAAT
>VFLE01000176.1 GCA_009885205.1 Candidatus Shapirobacteria bacterium
AAACAATCATAATAATTTAAGAACATTTAAAATCGGCGTTTTAAATGTCCAAAGGTGTAAAATACTTGATTTAAGAATCGAGACATTGGTCAATGATATATGCAAAACATTTACGCGAAAAATGTGCCCGGAGATTCCGGGTTTATTAGATCATTTGAAAAAAAAAGAATACCTACCTCTTCTAAACTATATTAGGGGAACGTAGTCATCAGAATTCGCTTCGCGAATTCCAGACCCTAAAACCCTCCTTTATATTATGTGATGAATTATGTTTCATAAAAAAGAGTAAGGAAGGGGGGGTCCCTCTAAAAATTGATTCAAAAAAACAATATAGAAATATATATAATATATTGTTAGAGTAACTATAAATGGCAACAGTTTTAATTAAAAGACCGAAAAATGTGCAAACCAAAGAGGAGATACCGCAGTCCAAAATATACGGCGTCTACACAAAATCCATCCTCAATACAAAGGTAAATTTAGCCATTACTGAAATAGGGAAAAATATCAAACCCAATTTAGAGAAAAAAGTCGTCTCTAAAATAGAAGGAAAATGTATTTCGGAAGGATTTATTAAACCGAATTCTGTAAAAGTCATGAGCTATTCGAGTGGGTCTATTACGTCCGATGTGATCGAATTTCATGTAATATTTGAATGTATGATTTGTTTGCCGGTAGAAGGAATGCTTATGGAATGCACATGTAAAACGGTAACAAAAGCCGGTATACATGCACAAGTGATTGATGAGGATGGTAACAAACCTGTGACAGTCTTTATTGCGCGTGATCATCATCATGTCGATGATCGGTTCCAAAGCATTAAAGAGAAGACACGGCTAGTTGTTCGCGTGATTGGTATTCGATTCGAATTGAACGATCCTGGAATTTGTGTGATTGCGAATTTAACCAACATAGAACCTTCGGCTGCAATGAAACCTCGGATTCGTGTACACAAAGGTGGCGAAGAGGGGTATGGGGATGGGGATGGGGATCATTTAGAACTTGCGAGATAATTCCAGACCCTTTGATGACCTTGATCCCTCTTAAATAAAATTGATTATATTTTTATCGATATATGTATATGTAAATATAATCAATGTCGAATTTATGCCAAATATGCGTAGAGCCGATCAACGTAAGCAACCGAAAGTCAGTAAAATGTCCGTTCTGTTCTTTTGACGCATGCCGAACATGCTGCGAAACCTATTTGCTCAACGAATCCGTGCCAAAATGTATGAATAATGTATGCGACCGCGAATGGACGCCGCAATTTACCCGCACTGCATTTACGCGTATATTCCTCGATAAAAAGTATAAATGCCATAGAGAGGACGTATTGTTTGATCAAGAGCGTGCTCTTTTGCCCACTACACAACCAGTCGTAGAGAATACAATACGATGTGAAAATATTGATAGACGCATTTGCGAAATTAATGCATTGATTATTACGTTAAGGCAAGAGCGAAGCAATTTGGCGTTAGAAAAATCTCGTTTGCTATACAATCGTCAACTCGCCCCCGCGGAACGTCGCGAATTTATAAAAGGGTGCCCTGATACCAAATGCCGCGGGTTTTTGAGTACGCAATGGAAATGCGGATTATGTGAGAAATGGACCTGTCGCGAATGTCACGAAATAAAGGGACGGACTAATGACGCAGAGCATACGTGTAATCCGGACACCGTAGCCTCAGTTGCCCTTCTAACAAATGATACGAAGAATTGTCCAAAATGCCAAGCGAGCATTTTCAAAATCAACGGATGCGATCAAATGTGGTGTACTCAATGTCATACCGCATTTAATTGGCGCACTGGGCGGTTGGAAAATTCGATTCATAACCCTCATTATTATGAGTGGTTGCGTCGAAACGGGAACAATATTCCAAGACAACCCGGTGATATTCCCTGTCAGAATAATTTGACGCACCAACAATATTCGAATATACGACATTTGTTGCGTTCAAAACATTTACAAAATGTGTTCTCGCCTTTTTGCGAAAATTTTCTAGAGAATGTGATACGCAATACCCTTCATTTAAGATATATAACCCTTGGGTATCAATACCGCGAAGTGGATTATGCAGGTCGAAATTTGCATCTGCGAATTTCGTATATGCGTAATTTCATAACCAAGGAGCAATTTAAAGTCGATCTACAACGGAATGAAAAAAGGAACCGGAAAACTACCGAGATAAGGAACATTTTGAATATTTTGATGACAACGGTTACGGAAATCATATTTCGATTTTGGGATCATTTGAATGTAGCAGAACATAATATGTTTGTTTGTGATATATTGGAAGAAATTGATGTGATTGTTGATTATACAAACGAGGTGCTTTTGGATATTAGCAAAACATATGGGTCCAAACTTATTAAATATACCAATACAATTAGGGGAATGTAGTCATCAGAATTCGCGAAGCGAATTCCAGACCCTAAAAACAAAGTTCCTCATAGGGGGAAAACCATAGATTTCCCCCTACCCCTAGATTATAGACGATATTCCACAATTTTGTTATAGGCCACCCCCTCCGGATCAAAAAACCAGACTTTCCCCTCTTTTTTATCGTCGGCCATTTGCCGCATAAGTATTTCCAACATTACGCAAAACCCCGTTGCTGAAACGGGACGCGCTTGTTCGACCGTATATTCATTCCCCGCCCCCAATAATTCATTTATGCGTTTCACATTGTTTTTCTTTATTTGACTATCTATGCGTGTTCCTACACTGGGATAATTTTGCCCCACTTCGACTTCTTTAATCTTAAATGTCATTTCGTCACGCGGCGCAAAATAATTAATAAATCCAATTCGATTCGGATATTGTGCGGAGGGTACCGCGAATTTTTTCAAAGCACCGCCCATTTCAAATTGTCGAATATCTTCCGAATTAGCTTCAGTCCAAGAAACCGCATCCTCTTCCGATGTGCGTAAATAAATGGTCCATTTTTTGTTGTCCGCAATAAAAATGCCGGTGCGGTCTCCCACCGTGACTATCTTTTCATCAAAATATAATTTAATGCGCGCGCTTATCGTCTCGGCATTTTCCGCATTTTGTATTTTTCCATATAACCGCTTAATTAAGATGAGTTTGTCAGAAGGAACCAACATGTCAACATAATGTCGTATAAAATGCCGTAAAAGTTCGTTGTATCCAATATTGTGTCTAGTTTGCAAAATATCAACCACTTGATTCGCATTTTTCGACCAATCATTATCTCGAATCACTACTTTTGCCGCGGCGCCTTCCTTGGGCATAGTCGCATCTTTCATATTCTTCTCGATTTCGGAAAGGATTATTTCGTATGACCGGTCTTCTCCTTTTTTTGGTCCTTCTCCTTCTCCTTTTTTTGGTCCTTCTCCTTCTCCTTTTTTTGGTCC
>VFLE01000194.1 GCA_009885205.1 Candidatus Shapirobacteria bacterium
AAATTAAAATGGATTTAAATGATGACATTAAAAAATTAATAAAAAATATATTTATATTAATCAATAAAATTGAAGTATTTTTTAAAAATAATTTTGGATATTTTTATAATAAAGGACAAATATTTTTAGATAAAAAAAATAACTTAATAACTAATTATAAATATCTATTTTTAAATAAATTAAAAAAAGAAAGAGAACAAAATAAAAGTGAAAAAGTTATTTTTAGGTCAACAAAAGAAAAATCTACCCCAACCCCTCCTTTGAGTAAAGGAGGGGCATACAAATACAATAAATATTATTTAATATTTTCAATATTGATGGTATCGGGGTCGTTAATTTGTTTTTGGTTTTATGAAATAATTTTGAAAGATTTGCCCAATGTTAACGAAATCTATAATCCACCAAAACTGTCAACTAAAATATATGACCGAAAGGGAGTTTTGCTGTATACATTTTATAAAGACGAAAACCGAAGTTGGGTAGAACTAGATAAAATTCCTAAAAATATGGTCGAGGCAACCCTGGCAATTGAGGACAAAGATTTTTTTAATCATAAAGGAATATCTTTAAAAGGAATATCTATTGCCGTATGGCATAACTTGAGAAACCCTGGGGGAAATCAACTAAGAGGAGGTTCGACAATTACCCAACAGTTGGTAAAAAATGTATTTTTGTCGAGCGAAAAAACTTGGAAGAGAAAAATCACTGAGGTGGTATTGGCAATAATGGTAGAAAACAAATTGACTAAAAATGAAATATTGGAAAGATATTTTAACCAAGTGGCTTATGGTGGAGAAACGTATGGGGTGGAGGCAGCAGCAGAAAAATATTTTGACAAAAAAATTGAAGATATAGATTTAGGACAAGCGACATTTTTGGCGGGTTTACCGGCAGCACCGTCGGCTTATTTGCCAAACGCAAAAGGGATTAACTTGGCCTATTTGAGACAAAAACAAGTTATTGATCAGATGGTAACGGCTGGTTTTATAGATAAAAAAACGGCTGAAGAATTAATAAAAACTAAAATTGAAATAATAAAGGAAGATAAGAGTATAAAGGCGCCCCATTTTGTATTTTATGTCAAAGATTATTTACGAGAAAAATTGGGTTTTGAAAATATTGAAAGACGGGGGTTGTCGATTATAACTAGTCTTGATTATGAGATACAACAAAAGGCAGAATTTATTGTTGAGGATGAAGTAGTCAAGGTAACCAGACTTAAAATTGGAAATGGAGCCGCCTTGGTGACTGACCCACGCTCTGGTGAAATATTGGCTATGGTAGGGTCAAAAAATTATTGGGCCACAGATATTGATGGAAAGTTTAATATTACTACCGCCCAAAGACAACCAGGATCATCCATCAAACCAATCAATTATCTGCTGGGACTAGAAAGAGGCAAAAGTTTATCGTCAATTATCGACGACTCGCCAATTACTTATCAAATCAGGGGACAAAAACCATACAGCCCACAAAACTATAATGGAAAATCAATGGGAAGAGTTACTTTTAAAACTGCCTTGGCATCATCGTTGAACATACCCTCAGTAAAACTTTTAAATGAAAATGGGGTAAATAATATGATTGATTTGGCACAAGAAATGGGAATAACGACATGGAATGACCGAAGTCGATTTGGTTTGTCACTAGCTTTGGGGGCGGGTGAAGTAAAAATGGTAGAGTTGGCCCAAGCTTATAGCACTTTTTCCCAATTGGGGGAAATGGTAAAAATTAATCCAATTTTGAGAATTGAAAATTATTTGGGAGAACGAGTTTATGAAAAGAATGTCGACAAGACGAAAGTAACCGAGCCAAAATACGCTTATTTGATTGATATGACACTGTCTGATGATTTGGCTCGAGCACCTGTTTTTGGACTTAATTCAAAATTAAAAATTCCTAATAAAACAGTAGCCGTCAAAACGGGAACAACTAACAGTTTAAAAGATAATTGGTGTGTTGGTTGGACGCCACAAATAATGGTGGCGGTCTGGGTAGGGAATAATGATAATTCACCGATGAGTTGGGTAGCTTCGGGAATTTCGGGGGCAACCCCAATTTGGAGTCGAATTATGACGGAAATGCTACCAAAAGAAGTACCCGATATAACCTGGAGTGTGCCGGAAGGAATATATAAAACTAATATCTGTGGTCGAGAAAACTTGTTCACTGATGGGAGAGAAAAAGGTGTTGTTTGCCCACCGGTTACAACGCCGACACCAAAACCGTAAAATAAGTTCCAAATTACAAATTCACAAGTTCCAATTTGGAAATTGTAGATTTGTTTTTTGTAGATTTACTTTTGTGAGTATTTCCAATAAAGGTCAGAAGCCAGCTTAGGAATAAGATTTTGAGAAATATCGAGAGGATAGGAGCCAAAAATTTTGATGGTTAATAAAAAAGAAAATTGGGGAGAAGTGATATTAGATAAATAATTAATTTCATTACTGGACGAAGAGATTTGCTCGTCAATAATTAGACCATTGGGAAGGGAAGATTTGATAAGATTAATATTGTTTTTGACGGTAACACTGGGTATATTTGTAATAGTACAGTTTTTATTATAGATGATAGATTTAGATTGATTGTCAAACAAACAGACTTGCCAAGAATTGTCATCGACAGAAATATTGGGAGAAAATTTGGGAAGAGAAAAATTAAAGATTAAGTTGCCGGCACGGTATTCTCGGTAAAACCAAAGACTGGTGCTAGAACCAACAAATAAAAACATGATCAAGATTAAAAGAAGACGATTTTTGGTTTTGGAATTATTAGCATCAAGATCCTTGACCAAATCAAGTTGTTCGGGAGAACGACCCTTTTTTTTTAAAATCTCGTCTTTGGAGAGCATTTATTTAATTTGAGAAATAGTTAAAATACCAGGTTTGGCCCCCATCAGGGAGACGACTGAGGCGGAATTTTTGATCCCCCACTCGAGAGAAGTTTGAAGATTATGACCTAAAATTAGGGCCGATAGTGAGGCGGAACCAAAAGCGTCTCCAGCCCCAGTTTCATCGACAGGTTTGATATTGAGAATGGGGGAAAATAAATGTTCATTTGTGGTTTGAAAATGTGCCCCTTCACGACCGTTGGTGATGGCAACAATGGGACAAACTTTTAAATAAAAAGCCCAAAAACTAGCGGTTTTGGTTGAATGTCCTGATAGGGTTTCGGACTCGGTTTTGTTGAGCAATAAATAATCACAATGCTTTAGTAATGATAATAATCGATGAGGTTTGGCAATTTCACGATTGCCGGGATTAATGGCAATTTTTATATTATTTTCTTTTCCAAAACCAATAATAGTCTCGAGTAAATCTAAATTGCCTTCGAGGGAAGTAATGTATAACCACTTGGTTTTTTTGATTTTTGACCAGGGAATGTCGTCGACAGTTAATGAAGTAATTCCTCGGTTGGTAAAAATGCTACGACCACCAATTTTATCGACAAATATGACCGAAAAATCGGTTGATTCGGATTTGTTTTTGATTAAAAAACTAGTGGTGATTTTGTCTTTTTTTAGATCATCAATAATGTAATTTGATAAATGATCGGTACCTAAAAGTGAAATAGGGGCACAACTTAAACCAAGACGAGAGAAGGTAATGGAAGAATTGGTGGCTCCCCCACCGGAACAAATTAGGGACGAATCAATTTCATTTTTAGAGGAAGCGGCAAATTTTTGAAATTTGCCGTCATCGATAACGGCATTTGATTTGACAAAAATGTCGACCGTCGCCGCACCAATTGAAATAACATCGTACATGGATTAATTGTAGAACAAAAATTGGGATTATGCCAAAGATATGGTAGAGACGTGATTTGATTTTGTTGTAGAGACGTAGCGCGCTACGTCTCTACAAAATTTATAATTTATTTATTATATTCGTCTTTATGCCAGTTATTAGGATTATTCTTAATGTATGTTTTTACGGCAATAAATTGGTTTTTGTCTTTTATAACTTCATCATGAAATCTTGGTTGCCAGCCAAAAAATACGGTTTTAGGATTGATTCTTTTTGTAACAGCTGACTTATATGACCTAATTATTGATGAAATTGAATTTGGTTTTGGTGAAATTTGAGAATATTGTTGGCGTTGTTCTGGGGTGATTGGTCTTCTAGTTGTGAATACATATTCGTTTTTATTCGTAGAGATGTTTTTAATTGGGGTCGTAGAGACGTTTGTTGACTGAATAGTAGAGACGTAGCGCGCTACGTCTCTACTACCTATTGATTGGTTGCTTCGTTTTATCTCCATTAATATATGCACATGGTTGGGCATTATTAAGTATTCATGTAATAAAATATTTTTCCTTAGTTTAAAGGTATTTAACAATTCTTCGTTGGCAATTATTCCCATTGATGACAAAACCATTTTATTGTCAATTATTTTTCCAAAAAATTTGTTGTGGTGAACAGCACAAATAGTAATGAAATATATTCCTGGGGATGTGTAATCCCAATTTGTTTTTCGTGACGAATCGACTTTAAATGCTTGTGCAAAACGTGATGGGTCGTCAACTTCCATGAATTAGTTTACGCTTTTGGATGATATGTAGTTTGGTTTAATGTTGTACCGACGTGATTATTGAGTCGTAGAGACGTAGCGCGCTACGTCTCTACGAAAATTAATTGGTTTTTTCTGTTAAAATTAGTGATAGATGAAAGATTTAAAACTAAAGATTCAAATTAATAAGCCGGTAAAAGAAGTTTTTGATTTTGTCATAAACCCAAGTAACACCAATAAATGGGTAAAATCAATTGTAACGGAAGAGACAAATGAATGGCCTGTAAAAGTTGGAACAGTTTATAAAAATAAAGGAATTGATGATGTGTGGAATGAATATGTTTTGACCCAATTTAAGGAAAATGAGATGTTTTTAATGTCAAAGAAAAATAGTAGTTACCATGTTAAATATACTTTGACACCAATTGCCGAAAATATTACTGAACTTGAATATTATGAGTGGGTTGATGAGGGACTTTTAGATGAACCATTTACCCAGGATATTTTGGAAAAATTGAAAAATGTTTTGGAAAGTGCGTTTTGATATAGAAAATAATAAATTTTACTAGAGGATATTTTTTATTAAAGTGGTAAACTGTTGGGTAATGTATATAACTGTTGACAAAGGTCAATGCATAAATCATCAAGGTAATCCGATTTTGTATGAGATAAAACATTATGCTGATGAAAACGGGAAAATGTTTAATGTTGCACTTTGTCCCATATGCGTCAGAAAATATAATAGTGACGAGAGAGTAAACCTTCACAGTTTTATGCCATTACATAGACCTAAAGAACATGATGGAGTAATTGTTTATGGTATCGATAATTAATTTGAAAAGTTTATTAGTTTTTCGATGGCGATTTTTTTAACTTCGTCGATGGCGGGGGAGAAATAATCATAAATCTTTTCGGAATCTGAGGAGTTGATGGATGACAATAAAGATTTTTTAAAGGCTAGTCTCAGGTCAGTATTGATATTTATTTTGACAATACCCAAATTAATAGCCGATTTTATTTGTTCGAGAGGAATACCGGAACCACCATGAAGAGTAAAAAAATGATTGGGTAAACTAGTGGCTATTTGAGTAAACAAATCTAAATTAATTTGTTCGGGAGTGTGGGTATTAACGCCGTGCATATTGCCAATCGATACGGCCAGTAAATCAGCATTGGTTTTGGTTATAAATTCTAAAGCCTGCTCGGGCTTGGTATAGCTATCGGGATTAACTCCGTTTTCAATTAAATTAATTTTGTTAAACTCGACTTCAACAACAATATTGGGGTTTAGATTTTTTAAGTTTTTAATAAAACTGGTGGCGGTGTCAAGATTTTCTTGATAATCTAAACTTGAGCCATCAAAATGAACCATGTCAAAACCGAGTCTGACCAAACTGGTCATCCGGGTTAAATCGTGGCAATGATCCATATTTAAATAGATGGGGAGGTTATTTAGCTGCGCCTTTTTGACTAGTAAAAATAATTTTTCGGCCTCGATAAACTTGTCTTCGTTTTGCGATAGCTGAACTAGACAGGGTAAATTGGTCTCTCGCACAGCCATTTCGACGGCCTGAAAAATTTCAAAAGAATCGATATTAAACGAGGGCATGGCCTTGTGTACAGAAAAATAATTTTGAAATTGGTCCCGAAGAAAAATCATTTTTTGGATATTAAATAATTAATTTTAGTGATGATATCAGTGGTGGAAAGGCCGTAAAGTCGGTATAAATCGAGAGGGTCATGACTGGACCTGCCAAATTGGTTATCAACCCCGATTTGGGCAAATTTGCATTTGAGACCTGATTTTAATATTAAAGTAGCCACGGCTTCACCTAAACCACCAATTTGTTGATGGTCTTCGATTACTAGACAACGACCAGTTTTTTTGATTGATTTCAAAATTGTTTTTTCATCTAATGGCTTTATGGATGATATATTAATTATTTCGAGAGATGGTTTTAGACCGATTGCCTGGGTTAAAATTGGACCATAGCCTAAAACAGTAACATCTTTGCCTGTTTGCAAAATTTGACTTTGACCAATGGTGAAGCCTTTTTTGGGAGGATAACAAGATGGGGTATCAGGTCGGACTAAACGCATATAAGTGGAACGATTGCTCTTGGCTAAAACTCGCGTCATTTTTATAGTTTCGATACTGTCTAGAGGAGCAAAAACTTCCATAGTGGGTAGAGAACGCATCAGAGCAATGTCCTCGAGCATCTGGTGACTGGAGCCCAATTCTCCGGTTAACAGACCTCCATGGAAACCAATAATTTTGACAGGTAAATTATTTTCACAAATTGATTGCTTGATGGTGGCCAAATTTATACCCGGAGAAAAACAAGCATAAGTGCATAAAAAAACATTTTTGCCTGATTTGGCTAATCCAGCCGATACCCCAGCGGCGTTGTTTTCGGCGACACCAACTTCGATAAAACGAGTTTTGTACCGCAGGGCAAATTTGTCCATTAAGATTGATGGTCGAAGACCAACAGAAACAACATAAAGATCAGAATCGTCTTTAGCCAAGTCAAAAATAGTGTCGGCAAAAGCCTCCCTCATCGAGGATAAATTACTATTTTTCCAGTTCATTGTGAGCTAATTTATAAACTTCTGGCGATAATTTTTTGACATCGTGATAATGATAATCATTTTCCATAAAAGAAATTCCTTTACTCATGGTGGTTTTGGCAATAATGCAGGCAGGATAAATACTAGAATTTTTGGCTATCTTTAGGGCTTTTTGCAGAGCGTAATAATCGTGTCCATTGATAGTTTGAACCGTCCAGCCAAAACGAATATATTTAGCGGCTAATTCTTCAAGAGGCATAATCTCATTGGTAGTACCACCAATTTGTTGACCATTATAGTCGACAATATTTATTAAATTGCCTTGGTGATATTTATTAGCAAACATAATCGCCTCCCAAATTTGACCCTCGTCGTGTTCACCATCAGTGGTGAGACAGACAGTGTGATGATCCTTGTCGCCCAAAGCCAAACCTGAAGCAAAGGACAATCCCTGACCTAATGATCCCGAAGAAAATTCGACCCCGGGGACGGTACTACTAGAGTGTCCCTCTAAAATAGAATCTATTTGAGAATAAGTTGATAATAATGAATTTTTTATTTTATTTTTTTTAGCAAGAATGGCATAAAGAGTAGGGCATAAATGCCCAGCAGATAGGATAAAATGGTCACGATCAAAATTAAAAATGTCAGTAAAATACAGGGCAGTCATAATATCGAGACTAGAAAAAGATCCACCTAAATGACCGGAACCAGCTGAATTAATCATGTCGAGAACTGAGAGTCGAAGCTCGCGAGCAACATTGGTTAGGGGGTGGACAGACTGTCCCCATGGTTTCATATAATTAGTATATATGTGATAAAGTAACAGCACAATGGCAAAGGAAATTTGGGATTATCAAAGTGGGATTAAAGCTTTTATCGCTCGGAAAATTGATGATGAAGGGACAGTTGAAGAATTGACTAATGATGTAATGTGGGCAGCCATAAAATCACGAGATAATTTTGCCAATAAATCGGCAGAATTTAGCTGGATTTGTGGAATAGCTAAACATAAAGTGATTGATTATTATCGGAAGAAAAAATTAAAGACAATTTTATTTTCAATTAGCCCACGATTTGAAGAAATTGCCGATGAGGCATTGTCGCCAGAACGGGATGTGTTGAAAAACGAATTGAAAGATGAAATAAAAGCGGCCTTTAATGAAATTTCTGAGGGTTATGCCAACATACTGCGACTTAAATATGTACAAGGACTCAAGACCAACACTATTGCTAAATTGATGAATATAACGATAAAAGCAGTAGAAGGACAACTAAAAAGAGCCAAAATAAAATTCCAAAAAAATTGGTCTTATGATCGTAAAAATTTTATCACTAATAATAATAAGACAGACGTATAAATTAGGAAGAAATTGTTATGAACTTTTTTACCAACCAGAAATTACCATACGAGAACTAATAGATAATGGTGATAAGTTGCAGATTTTATTATTGATACTAACGGCCCTAATTCCCTTATTTTTATATTTAATTTGCCGAGTAATTTGGGACTTAATTAAATACGGTAATGTGTTGGCCATATTTGGAACAGGACTAAATTTAGTATTGATAGTCGAAGCACTAATTTTTGCTTATTTGGGTTATTTTGTGATTAAAGTTTTGAGAAAATAATATGTCAGAAATTCCCCGTCACTGGCGACTTAAAAAACAAAGATATGCGCTGGTGGGTGAATGGTGTCCGCATTGTGATAAACCGATGTTTCCACCACGTGATATTTGCCCCAATTGTGGGGATGAAGCGGAAGAAAAATTTTCTAAAGTTGCAAAAGATGATGTTTTTCAACCAAGAAAACAACCTGTACCGGTTGAAGAGAAAGTATAGTGAATTTGACTTCACTTGATTTAAATTTGGCTTGTGGGAAAATACGGTTATGAATAAAATTGATATACACCCCGTTCAGGCAGAAATACTTTGTGGGTTATTGTTTGTTAAAAACGCTGGTTTTAAAGAATTAAATAAGAAAAATTTAGGGAGCGATTTGTTTAGCTTTCACTTGCGACAACTGACTGGTTGGAGTCTGATAACTAAAGATGAATTTGGTAAATACATTTTAACTACAAAGGGTAAAGAATACGCCAATAGGTTTGACACCGAAATAAAAGAGGTTGAACGCCAACCAAAATTGGGGGTGGCAGTGGTGACAACAAAAGAAATCGATGGTGAGTTATTGTTTTTAGGGCAACAACGACTAAAACAACCATATTATGGTTTTTGGGGATTTATAACAGGTAAGGTAAAATGGGGCGAAAAAGCGACTGATACTGCTAACAGAGAATTGATGGAAGAAACAGGACTGACGGCAAAATTGACACTATTGGGAATAAGACATAAGATGGACTACTCGAAAGAGGGACAACTGCTTGAAGATAAATATTTTTTGACATTTAAAGCAAACGAAGTAAAAGGTGATTTGATAGAAAATTTTGAGGGAGGAAAAAATCAGTGGATGACCAAAGAACAACTATTGCATCAGGACGATATTTTTGATGATATCGAAAGTATTATTGAAATGGTTTCTAAAAACAAGTTTGAATTTGACGAAAAACAATACAAGGTAAAAAGATATTAGATTTTATCTTAGTAATCCGCCCCATTCAACAAGAACAAAGCCAAGTCGGGCAGGAGCAGATAGCTTCTGAGGTTTAAGGGAAACATATTTGACTAAACCTTCGAACTCGAGAAAGACTCTGATAACGGTATTGGGGCGAGGATTGACTGATAGAGGGGCTAACACATTCATATCAGCGGTATCAAGCCAGGTGAGACGGACAAAGGAAGTTTGAGGTAATTTTGGTTGCCAAAATTCCATGAAATCTTTTGTCTCTTGGTTATTTAATCCTTGCTGCTTTAATTGAGAAATAATAGTAGAAATTAATTTCGATTGAGCCACCACAAAACCCTCACCGGCGTGATTGGCATAAACCCCATGACCTGTACCCTCCCAAAATAAATTTGGGTAAACATTATTTTGATAATCAACAAGACCCGAGGGGTGAGCTAAAACTGACCAGCCGTTTTCTGGATACTGTGGCTCGGATTTGGTAATATCAGCACCGACAATGACTTTAACTTGGGTGTCTTTGGTTGGGTACAAATAAATGACCGGTTTGCCACACTCGGCCATAGGAGCAAATTCTTGATTGGCATAAACTTGCCAATCACCAAAATTATCTTGAATTAAAACATTATTACGCTTTGAGGCGAATTCTGATAAAGATAGAAGTGACGATCCTTCACGTCCAACTTTATAATTATTATAAAAAGCCTTAACTATGGCATTGTTTTGATCTAAAACTTGATAAACAGACTGATTATTTGACGTTTTACCAACCAATACTTTGATTGCAATCAAAGAAGAGCCTTCTTTGACAAATGGAGTACCAACACCACCGCCGCCGCAAGACATAACTATATTTGGAGTTAAAGTTGGATCACTTTTGGTGCCGTCTTGCCAAGTAATTGATGGTTGAAATTGACCTTTGGTAATTGACGAATCAAGCGGGTAATTATATGAAACCAAGGTAGTATCTTTGAGCATTAAATAATAAATTTTTCCGGAGATGTCAATATCTGTTAAGATTTTGGGTTTAATTACTACGTAAATAGGACCAAATTCGGTATCAAATAATTTGATTGGTTTATCAAGATTTGTTAACATTTTCCCGGCTTCGTAACCTTTGGTAAAAGTATGTTTTTGATAGGTGATAACATCGGGAGAACTAAGACCTTTTAATTCGATACTAATTGGATTTAGAGTAGGGACAAAAAATTCTTTCATAGAATCTATTAGCCAAGGATCGGTGTTAGAGGTCAAATATAGAATTTGATTGTCACTAGTTTGGATAAATCTCATAAAATTTCCTGTACCAGAACTTGGGCCATCAAAGGGAATTTGACCTAAAATTAGTTTTGATCCGTCACTGAATTTGCCAACTTGATAAAAAGTACCTTGATTGGCAGGATCGTTATAAAAACTATCAGTTTTGTTTTGAAAAATAGTAATTTTATCAATCAGTTTTGGCTCAATCCAATTAAACTCACCAAAACGGGTTTTTTCACCTGTTACAGTAGGAATATTTGTTGGAGTATTGGTGGGAGATACTGCTGTAGGACTGGGAATAGTTGCAACTGGTTGGTTATTTTGTTTGCCCATATTGTAGGCATAGGCTATACCAATGGAAACTAAAGACAAAGACAATATTATTATTAAAACTAGTTGAATATTAATTTTAGGTTTGGATGGAGTAGGAATAACTTCAACAGGAACATTTAAAACTTCTGGTTTAGTTTTTTCGATCATAAATTAGTGTACCCCAAAAATAGTCTTTTGTAATATTGATGTCAATAATTGAGTCAAAATATTGTTTTATTAAATTTATTTTTTGTTCACCTTTAATAAAATTGGTGATATTATTTTGAGTAATAATGGGAAAAAATGATTGAACAACTTTATTGTTTGAGGTTGTAGTAATTATGGCAAAGTCAGGTAAAGTTGAATTTGTATTTATTTCGTCGAATCCATAAAAAAAACGTTCGCCTAAGCTATTTAGATTTTGTTTTTGATCAATTGGGTAGGGTAAGTCTAGCCTAGTTTTTGTAAAATATTTTTTGGGGAATAGCAATTTATTAAATAATCCGAATAAATGAGTAGTGACTTCACCGTCGGCACTGTTTAATAAAAACCCTGAATTGGTATGGTCAAATAAATTAAAGCCTTTGTTTTTGTCAAATGAATATTTGGATATTAAATATAATGACTGAGGACTATCAACTTCGGAAGCTATTATTTTGTCTAAATTTTGATTATAGAGGGCATCAAGAGTAAAACTATCATGAGCATTGGCCATGATGGCGGGAAGATAATGGGAAAAGTCGATGGAGGCAATAATAAGACAATCGAGTTTACAAATTTGGGAAATTTGACTAATTAAGGGATCAAGTTTTTTGGGGTCAAATTTTTGACCAATAATAATGGGAACGACCTTGGCCTGGGGCCATAAATTATCGATGTCTGGCAAAATATTATTAATTGAGTGATCGCTGTTAACAATACCATTACTTAAGGTTATGGGGAAATTTATTTTGAAAAATAATTCTTTGTCAAAATTTGGATAATTATTGGCATAACGGACACTACTTTGAAACTCGGAAAAATGATCTGGGGCAATTAAAATTATGTGTGAGGTTTTAGGACGAAGAAACTTTACTTTTTGTAAAAAATTAATACGATTGACTGCGACTATGTCATGATGGGGAACAATGACGGCAACTGGGGCAAAATAAAACCAGAAGAAAGTAACTAGAAACAAGAAACAGTTAACAAGAATAAAAAGTATTTTTTTGATGATGATTGATTATAACGTTATTTTACATATTGACATAGTTGTACAAGGTTGTACAATATAATTATGGATAATATAATAACAGTAAATTCGAGTACGGCGAGAAACGATTTTTATAACTTAATGACTGCTGTATATTTAAATAACAAAACAGTAATAGTTAAAAAGTCGGGGACACCAATAATGACATGGACTAAAATTGATGATAAGCCTAAAAAAAGTTTTATGGATTTTGCAGGAATGTTGACAGATGAAGAAGGTGATAGGTTACTAAAATTAGTTGAAAGTGGTAGACGAGATGGTTCACATAAAAAGAAATATTTAGCCGACTGGACATGAAATATTTACTTGATTCTGACGCCATAATTGGATACCTGAAAAAGATTGATAAGTGGATAAAATTGCTTAGTAAAATTGACGATTCAGAAAAAGGAACAAGTATTATAAATATTTCTGAAGTGTTAGAGGGATTTCCAAAAGATAAATATTATACTTTTAAGGAGTTTACAGAAACAATGACCATTTTTTACATTGATTGGAAAGTTGTAGAAATATTTGCTGAAACTCGAGCAAAAATGAGAAAAGCAGGAAATTTAATTGACAATATGGATTTGTTGATAGCCTCGACTTGCTTGGCCAATAATTTAACCTTAATTACGGGTAATGTAAAACATTTTGATAGAATAAAGGGATTAAAGATTAAAACGATAAATGGATGAACTTTTGGATTTAGTTAACGAAAAAGATGAGGTGATTGGTGAGGTGTGGAAATCAAAAGCAAATAGTGATCCAAATGTAATTCATCGAGAAATATCGGTGTATATTTTTGACAATGAAAATAGAATGCTGATGGGACAAAGAAGTTTTTCGAAATTAGTTTATCCTGGTGTGTGGGGTGAAAGTGCGGCGGGGCATATTGGTAAAGGTGAAGAACCAGAAGTAGCCGCACATCGGGAATTAAAAGAAGAAATGGGATTTGATACAGAGTTAAAATTTTTAAAGAAGGTTTTAACTAAATTTTCAAACGAAACGCATTTCACTTATTGTTATGTTGGTTTATATAAAGGTGAAAAAATTGTTTTTCAAAAAGAAGAAGTTGAGGAGGTGAGATTTACCAAAAGAGATGAATTTGATGGTTTATATGACAATCCTGACGATTTTCTAAAACAAGGAATTGAATTTGTTAAAGATATTTGGGATACGAAATAAAAAATTTTATTTGTTCGTAGAGACGTAGCGCGCTACGTCTCTACGATATTTGTGTTTTTTTACATCATTCCGTCCATACCGCCCATGCCGCCACCCATACCACTCATGTCAGAAGTAGATGATTTTTTTTCGGGAATATCGGCAATGAGGACATCGGTAGTCAAAATCATAATGCCAACAGAAACAGCATTTGATAATGCGGACTTAGTTACTTTGGCTGGGTCAAGAATGCCAGCACCAGTCATAGAAACGAAGTCGCCGGTGATAGCGTGATAGCCAACATCTGATTTGGGATTAGCCACCAGCGCATCTTTGATTTTGGAAAAAACATAGCCTGGGTCCTCACCACAATTGAGAGCCAATTTGCGCATGGGTTGCTCGAGGGCAAATTTGAGAATGTTGACGCCAACTTGTTCTTCATTACTGTCTACTTTGACCTTATCTAGGGCAAAAGAAGCCTTAAGTAGTGCCACTCCCCCACCGGGGAGAATTCCCTCTTCGACGGCAGCTTTGGTGGCATCGATAGCATCTTTGACCCGCTCTAATCTTTCTTTCATTTCCACTTCAGTAGCACCGCCAACTTGGATAACGATAGCACCACCAACTAATTTGGCAATGCGTTCTTGCATTTTTTCTTTGTCATAGTCAGAGGTTGAAGAAGTGATTTGATTTCTCAGTTGAGTCACACGACTGGTAACATCGGCCTTTGAACCAGCACCACCAATAATTCGGGTTTTGTCTTTGTCCGAAGTGACGGAATCAGCCCGACCACAAAATTCTGTCGGTTCGGCTGAGTCAAACTTAATTCCTAATTCGTCAGAAATTACTTTACCTCCGGTTAGGACAGCAATGTCCTCTAACATGGCTTTGCGGCGATCACCAAAACCTGGGGCTTTGACGGCAAGAACATTAAATGTGCCCCGTAATTTGTTGACAACTAAAGTGGCCAAGGCTTCACCATCAATGTCCTCAGAAATGATGACAAACGACTTGGTAATTTTGATTAATTTTTCTAAAAAGGGAAGAATATCTTGGATGGAAGAGATTTTTTTATCGGTAATAATAATGTAGGGATGGTCGATGACGGCTTCCATTTTTTCGGTATTAGTAGCAAAATAGGGGGACAAAAAACCATTGTCAAATTCCATACCAGAAGTTTCTTTGGTTTCCAAAGCTAGTCCTTTACCCTCTTCGGCGGTTAATAAACCATCGCGACCAACTTTGACGACGGCATCGGCAATTACTTTACCAATTTCGTCAGAGGCAGCGGAGATGGTGGCCACTTTTTCGATGGAAGCGTGGTCGGAAATTTTAATTTCTTTTTTCATGCCGTCTAATTCTTTTATAACCACATCAAGAGCTTTTTCGAGGCCACGACGGACGATCATGGGATTGGCACCAGCGGCAACGTTTTGTAAACCTTTATTGACAATGGCTTGGGCTAAAACGGTTGAGGTAGTGGTACCATCGCCGGCTGAATCGTTGGTTTTAGAGGCTGCCTCTTTGACTAATTGAGCACCCATGTTTTCATACGGATCTTTTAAATCAATTTCTTTGGCAACAGAAACACCGTCATGCAAGACAGTTGGTCCGCCCCACTTTTTTTCGATGGCCACATTGCGACCTTTAGGGCCGAGAGTGGTAGCGACGGCATTGGCCAAAATATTAACACCATTTAAAAGAGATTGACGAGCGTTTTGCCCGAATTTTAGTTGTTTAGCCATATTTTTTTAATTTTTAATTGTCGCCATGACGTCGTCGAATTTCATTAATA
Source organism: Candidatus Shapirobacteria bacterium (assembly GCA_009885205.1). Lineage (GTDB taxonomy): Bacteria > Patescibacteriota > Microgenomatia > UBA12405 > UBA12405 > UBA12158. The sequence continues at coordinate 15,428 of VFLE01000194.1, forward strand.
ATAAATCGACACCATTTTCTTTGTACTCTTTGCCACCCCATTCGCGATAAATAACGACATCGCCGACTTTTAAATCGCCACAATCTTTTTTGATACCAAAATCAGTAGTATAGGCCGAACCGATAGCTAAAACAGTCCCTTCTTGGGGTTTGTCTTGATTATTTGGGGCTAAATAAATACCCGATTCGGTTGAGGCTTGTTTCTTTTTTGGCTCGATAACTAAATAACCTGGGGCTGGTTTGACGTTGGTTTTGGACATAAAAAATATTTAAATAAATAATGTTGTAGCAGATACTATAACAGAGTGCTAAAAAATTTCAAGAACTCAAAATGTTAAAATCAAACATGAAAAAAGTTATTTATTTTGATATTGATCGGACTTTGGTGGATTCAGTAATGATTCGCGAGTTAACTCGAAACGGTATGTGTCGAGAATTGAATTTGAATCGGGAAACAATTAATAAAATAATTGATGAATATGTGTCGACACTAGATAATAAAAACGACTTTAACCGGGAAGAAATGTTGAAACATATTTCTCTTAAAACTGGCGTAAGATATGATTTGCTAAAAAATGCCCATGATAAGCCAAAGTATTATGTTGATGCCCTATTTGATGATGTGATACCAACTTTGACAAAACTAAAAAACGATGGCTGTAGTTTGGGAATATTCTCGGAGGGGTTTACTGATTATCAAATGGATAAGTTAAAATTGTCGGGAATTTATAAGTTTTTTGATGAGGATAAAATTATTATTGTGAGAAAAAAGTTACGAGAAGATGTAGTAGAAAAATTGGGTGAGGCAATAGTGATTGATGATTGGGTTGAGGTAATTGATTATTTAAAAAGTTTTCCAAAAATAAAAACTATTTGGTTAGATAGAGTTAATGAAGTTAAATTGACTGATTTGTTAAATGAAATTAAATAAAACTGTACTACAAAATGGATTTAAGTTTTGGTATAGGTCTGATGATAAATTTATTGGACAAAGAATTGCTCTCCGAAAATATGAGGAATATGAGAGTCTTTTAATTTTAAAAAAAATAAATAAAGATAGTGTCGTGATAGATATCGGGGCAAATATTGGATATTATACGTTATTATTAGCCAAAGTTTGTAAACGAGTTTATGCCATAGAACCGGATAAAGAATGTTTTGAAATTTTAAAGAAAAATATTGAGGAAAATAATTTAAAAAATGTGATTTTAATTAATAAGGCGGTGAGTGATAAGGTAGAAATGGTGAGCTTTGCGCATAATAACGATAACCATGGAGATGGTAAAATAGATCTCAGATCTCAGATATCAGATATCAGAAAGATTAAAACTATTAAACTAGATGATGTAATAAAAGAAAAAGTTGATTTGATAAAAATTGATGTGCAGGGACATGAACCACAGGTGATAGCTGGAGCAGAAAAAATAATTGCAAAATACTCCCCCATTTTATTTTTGGAATTTAATGGTGACTATAAAATGATAAATTTTTTGAAAAAATATTATAAAAATATATTTACCATTGATTATTGGTTTTATATTTTAAGAAAAGGAATTAAGGTTGATAAAAAAACTGGTTATGTTGATTTGGTGATGGGAATAAATATAGATTTTTGGGAAAGATATAGAAATTTGCATTGGAAAAAAGTGATTAAAAAATTATTAAATAAATGAAAAAAGATACAATTATATTGTTACCGGGATACGATGGAAATGGTCAAAAGACATTTGAAAAACTAGTAAAACTGATTGATAAAAAATATAAGACAATTGTTATAAATTATCCCTATTTAACCGATAGGTCTAGGCAATACAATTTAGACGAAATCGTAAATTTTATTGACAAACAAGTTGGCGAGAAAGTGACTTTACTGGGATTTTCGATGGGAGGTTTTGTGGCAAGTAAATATGCTTTTATGTTTCCAAAAAAAATTAATAAATTAATTTTAGTTAGTTCATCAACTGTACCGGTATTGAATCAAAAATTAAAAATTATTTTGTCAATTGCTAATTTACTGTTAAAAAATAAGGTTACAGCCTATTTACTAACAAAATTGTTTTTGATATCAAATTTAAAGGGCTTTCCCCTGCCAAATCCAGGTAAAAACTTTAGACCTGAGTCGGGTTACTCAGTGTTTGGGAGTTTGGCGAAAATAATGATGGAGACAAAATTAGGAACTGTTGATTGCAGAAAATTGGCCATTTTATTTGACGACGATAAATCGTTTCCAGCTAAAATTTATAACCCAGTTTTGAAAAAACAAGGTTTTGAGATAACGACTTTTAAAACTGGTGGGCATGCAGAATCAAACGATTATTGGGAAAAGGTGACAAAGAGTTTATAATAAACTATGGCAAAGATAAAAAGTGTCAAGGCAAGGGAAATTTTGGCTTCGGGAGGTGAACCATCACTACAAGTAACGGTGAATTTGGAGGGTGAATCCCTCGGGCACGCTCAGGGTGAAGCTTCGGTAAGCTATGGGGCATCGGCGGGAAGCAAAGAAGCAACTGTTTTGCTAGATAAAGATTTAAAAAGATATAACGGTAAGGGTATGCAAATGGCAGTGGAGATAATTAATAAAATTATTAGCCCGGCGGTGGTAGGAATGGAAGCCGGTGAGCAACAAGTGATTGATAAATTAATGATTGATCTGGACGGAACGGAGACAAAATCACGTTTTGGTGGTAATGCAATTTTGGGGGTATCGATGTCTATTTGTCGAGCACAAGCGAATGAAGAAAAAATAGAATTGTATGAATATTTAAGAAAGATTTATGATTTAAAATCAGCAAATCGTTTGCCGAAGCCAATGGTGGTGATGATTGAAGGAGGAAAACATGCCGACAATACAACTGATTTGCAAGAATATTTGGTGTCGGCGATGGGTAACAAAAGTGCAACCGAAAATGTGCGAATGGAAATGGAAATTTATCAAGCTTTAAAAAAGATTTTAAAAAGAGAAGGTCTATCAATAAACGTTGGTAACGAAGGGGCGTTTGCACCTGATCATATAAAAAATAATGAATTGCCGATGCAATATCTAGTAGAGGCAATTAAAAGTGTTGGATATACACCAGGGGTAGATGCGGGGATATCAATAGATGCAGCAGCATCTGAATTTTATGACGAAAAATATAATTTACGAATCGAAAATAAAATTTTATCTTCAGAAGAACTTATAAATTATTATAGTGAGTGGATAGATAAATACCCTTTTGTGAGCTGGGAAGATATGTTGTCAGAATTTGATTGGGAGTCGTGGCCAAAACTTTTGGAAAAAATTGGGGGTAAGTTTCCCTTGATTGCTGATGATTTAACAGTAACTAATACCAAAATTTGGCAAGAAGCGATTGATAAAAAAACGGCTAATGCCATAATAATTAAATTAAACCAGGCGGGAACAGTATCGGAAACTATCGAATGCTGCAAACTGGCAATCGCCAATAATTTTTGGACGATTACTTCGCATCGGGGTGGGGGGGAAACTAATGACACATTTATGGTGGATCTGGCCGTTGCCGTCGGTAGTGAATATATAAAGGTAGGACCTACCCGAGGGGAGAGGGTGGAAAAATATAATCGGTTAATGAGAATTGAGGAAGAATTAAATGAAAAATAAATTATCGATAATTGTCATGGTGGGAAATGAGGAAAATTTAATTGGTAAATGTCTGGAGTCGTGTAAATTTGCTGATGAAAATATTTTGGTAATGGCTAATTCAACTGACAAAATAAAAACAATTTCCAAAAAAACAATTTCCAAAATAAAGATTGTTGAGACAACTGATGAATATAATAAGAATTTTTCTAAATGGCGGAATATGGGGTATAAATTGGCCACCGGAGATTGGATTTTGTATATTGATGCCGATGAAATAATTACGGAAAAATTGCGGGGAGAAATAATGGAAATTATTAATAGTGAAACAAAAAATAGTTATTTTGTGATTCCGAGAGCCAATCACTTTTTGGGAAAAAGGGTGCGATATGGAAATAGTTACCCAGATTATGTAAAACGATTGTTTTTGCGAAAAGATTTTGATGGATTTACAGGAATATTGCACGAAGAACCAGTGATAAGGGGCGAATTGGGATATTTAAAAAATGATTTATTGCATTATACCCATCGAGATTTGGCTTCGATGATAGATAAAACTAACAGTTGGACTGACATGGAAGCGCAGGCTTTGTTTGAGGCCAAACACCCACCGGTTTATTGGTGGCGATTCCCACGAATGATGTTGACTAAATTTTGGGAACGAGCCATAAAACAACAAATGTGGCGGGATGGGACAGTAGGGTGGATTTCAATAATTTTTGAGATGTTTGATACTTTTGTGATTTATGGAAAGTTGTGGGAATTGCAACAGAAAAAGTGATTTTGGTGTATAATACCGACAGATGATTACTTTGGATTTTGACAGTTATAATACCCGACTAGATAGAGCAGTTATAAAAAACGGTGGAGAAATTGTGATTCTGAGCAATAAAGCCAGAGTGATATTTTTTAACAAAAACAAAAAGGATAGAATAATAATAATGAGTGGAGTCCACGGTGACGAAAGAGGCGGGCCAATAGCGATACTAAAATTTTTGGAGAATAGTAAAATTACAATCGATGAAGAAGTTGTTGTTGTCCCCCTGCTAAACGATGAGGGATGGGATAAAAATAAAAGAGAATATGGGAAAATTGATTTGAATCGAAATTTTAATAAAAATGGGCCGAAATTTATTCTTGAATTAAGAAAAATAATTTCAGAAAGACCGATTGACCAGTTTATCGATTTACATGAAGATATAGATGAAGATGGGTTTGTATATAAATTAAAAAGTGACAAAAGCCATCTGGCAGATAACATTGCCAAAGTTGTAGAATGCAAAATAGAGTATGAAGATGATCATTTTGCATGGGGCAACACGACAGAAAAATTTATCCGAAGCTTGGGGTGTAAACATGCAGTGACTACTGAGGCCCCGGGAAAAATATCAGCCGAGGAAAAAGTAGAGTGGAATTATAAAATAGTAGATTACTTTTTGAGTACCTAAATTTCGTATTCCAGATATTTATCGTAAGGAATAATCCAAGAAACTGTTTCCTCAATAGTGGCATTCTCAATTATTTTACGAAAAAGACGAATACTGTTGCCGTGAGCAGAAATAGCAATGTTAATGTTTTTACCTGAGTATAGGCGTTTTAGATCGTCGACAAATTTCTGAACACGGATTTCGACATCAGCATATGACTCCCCTGCGGGTGGTCTGGTAAAAAAATCACGGTGCCAGAGGTCGAACTGTTCTTGGCCGTATTTTCTAATGGTAACTTGGTGGCTACAACCCTCTAATTTGCCATAACTGCGCTCGAGAATGCGATCATCAATAATGATTTCTCGACATTCGGGGTGATATTTTAAAACTTGATCAAGAGTGTCGCGAGTGCGAACTAAGTGGGAACGATAGGCGACATTAATAGTTTTATCTTTTAACAAAAGACCCATGTTTTTGGCTTGGAGAATTCCCAATTCGGTCAGACGAGCATTTTTCCAACCAGTGAAAATCTTTTTGGCGTTGTAAAAAGTTTGCCCATGACGGAAGAGGTATATTGTGGCCATAAACTAGTATGGAATAATTGGGCTGATTTGACAAGCTCCGGTTTGGTGTTATAATAAATTCAATATTGGAACGCGGAGGAGAACATAATACACTCTCCAAGCATACTGACAAAATCAGTAAGGGAGCTCCCTAAATAGAGCTAGAGTAAACACTGCATAGCAAATACTCGATAATAAGGTAAATATTATCAATCCCGCAGTGACGGGATTTTTTTATTTACGAAACAAGGTGGTACCGCGAATTTAGAACCCTCGCCCTTGTCCCTAACTACTGTTGGGGATGGGGTGAGGTTTTTTGTTTTTATGATAATAAAATTTTTAGGTACTGCCAGTAACGGCGGTGTTCCACAAATAGATTGTCGCTGTATAAATTGTGAGAGGGCACGGTCTGATGAAAAATTTAGACGTCTTAGAAGTTGTTTAGCTGTGTCAGAAAATAATAAAGATTGGTCAATAATTGATTGTGGACCAGATTTTGATAGACAGTTAGAAAACTTAAAAATAATAACTCAAGATATAAAATCTATCGCATTAACACATCTTCACCCGGATCATTCTGTTGGTTTGACGGAATTTGGTTTTGGGAAAATACATCAAGTAAAACTAAATGTCTCGGATAATTTGAAAAGAGAAATTTTGGATAATCCTATGTTTAAACATTTAATTGATGTTGGATTTGCCAAGTTTGTCAAATCAAATATTTTTAAATTTGTGTCAATTAAACATTGGCCAAATCATAGTTGTAGTGCAATAGTATTTGGTAAAAAGAAAAAAATATTATTTGCCTCTGATTGCGCTGAAATTGATAATAATTTATTAAAGGAGATGGTAAAAGTCGATCTGATAATTTTTGATGGAACATTTTTAAATGAAAGTAAATTTAACCATTTGGCAATAAAAGAAAGTTGCCAAATTTTAAAGAATTTAAATAAGCTAGTGATATTTACCCACATAAATCACTCGGAAAATGTTCAAGAAATTATTGATTTTATAAAACAATTTAAATTTAAAATTGCCCATGATGGTATGGAGGTAAAAATATAATAATTACCAACGGTGACCGACCAGTTAGGTGACGCCCCACCACAGGCGGGTAAATCTGTAAAAGCGTTTTAAGCAAGTGCAACTCTTGCCCGTTGGACAAAAACAATTATTAAAAATTGTTTTTATTAATTAAGTAAAAATATGGAAAATGATATCAATATTAATCTTTTAAAAAAAATTATTAGTATCCCGTCGCTTAGCCAGGACCATAAGCAATGTTTGTTGTCATTGACAATAATTAAAAAAGAAATTGAAAGTCATAATATACCGTGTTCTATAGGGAATAATAATGATTTTCCGTTTTTAATTGCGGGAGATATTGATTTAGCTAATATTTTATTTTTGAGCCATACTGATATTGTCCCGGGAGATGTTGGGCAGTTCAAAATTACCGTAAAAGAAAACCAATTATTCGGGAGAGGGGTACTTGATATGAAAGGGCCATTAATAGCATCTTTAGATTCTTTTTTACGACTATGGGGAGAAGGTCGAAAACAGTTTTTATTTGCAATAACTAGTGATGAAGAAATAGGGGGATTTAATGGTTCAAAAACACTGACAAAAACATTGTTTAGAAATATTAAACAGGCAATTATTCCCGATAGTACTGGAGACAGTTTAATACTAATACAAAAAGCTCCGTTTCATATAAAAATTGATTGTATTGGAAAATCTTGTCATGGTTCAAAGCCATGGGAAGGGGTTAATGCTGCTGATAATTTATTAGAGTGTTGCAAGAGTATTGTTAAGGCTGTCAATAGAAATTCACCTAATTTGACTAGTGCATGCATAAGTCAATTTCATTCTGGCGATGCCACCAATAAAGTTCCTGATAATGGAACTGCCACCTTAGATATTCGGATAAAAGAAGAATCTGAAGTATCAAATTTAATAAAGATTATTAATGCTAGTGCAAAAAAGTATGGGTGTAGTTGGGAAAAAATTGATGAACCTATGTTTTTTGAGACAAAAATAGATGAGCCGTTTGTACAAAGATGGATTAACACATTCGAAAAAGTAGTAGGGAAGAAACTCGAAACAAAAGTTGAATGTGGCGCTTCTGATGCTCGATTTTTATGGCACGAGTTAAGAATTCCGATAATTGTTACCTCAGCAATTGGTGGAGGTGCTCACTCTAATAATGAATGGGTAGATATCATTTCTTTGAATTTACTCTCAGAGATAATATTTAAGTTTGGCTTATCGGTTACTGAAATTAATAGTTTATAATTCATATATGACTATAGAAGAAAAAATGAAATTAATCACTCGCAATTGTCAGGAGGTGCTGACCGAGGAAGATTTGAAAGCTTTGATTGAATCGGGGAAACCAATTAACCATTATATTGGTTTTGAGATTTCGGGAATGGTGCATTTGGGAACTGGTTTAATGTCGATGGGGAAAATTGCTGATTTTATAAAAGCGGGGGTGAAGTGCAAAATATTTTTGGCGGATTTTCATACTTTTTTGAATAATAAATTGGGTGGAAAATGGGAAGATATCCGCTGGGCATCGGAACATTATTTTAAAGAAGCGCTGATTGCGTCATTAAAGTGCTACGGATTGACAGGTAGTGAAGTAGAGTTTGTAAGTGGTGACGAACTTTATAAAACCCACCCGGAACATTGGCAAAATTTTATGGAAATTGGTAAACAAGTGACACTGTCACGAAATTTGCGATCAATTTCGATTATGGGTAAAAAATTGGGGACTGATGTCAATATGGCAACTCTATTTTACCCACCATTACAGGTGGCGGATATTGTGACTATGGATATTAACCTGGCTCATGCCGGTATGGATCAACGCAAGGCTCACGTGATTGCACGAGAGGCGATTAAAAAGATTCCGGGTAATCATGCGACACCAGTGGCTATTCACCAAAATTTAATTGCTGGATTGACCGCTCCTAATGTTGACAATAAAGATGAAGAATCGTTAAAGATGAGTAAATCAAAACCAAATAGTGCCGTTTTTATCCATGATACTCCCGATGAAATCCGCGACAAAATTAAAAAGGCTTATGGTCCACCAAAAGAGACCGAGTTTAATCCTCTGTTAAATTGGGTAAAAACTTTGGTGTTTTGGGGTGATGAGGTTGGAGAGTTTAAAATTGAAAGACCAGAAAAATTTGGAGGAAATATAACTTATACAAAATATGCCGATGTGGTGGCTGATTATGCTAGTGAAAAACTATATCCAACTGATTTGAAAAATGCTTTAAGCGAGTGGTTAATCGAAAAACTAGCTCCAGCTCGAGCTCATTTTGAAATACCAGAACATAAAGAGGCATTGGAGAAGATGAAGGGGTTATTGGGCATCTAACCCCACCCCCAAATTAAGAAATCGAGCACCTCCCTGCCTGCCGGCAGGCAGGCCTTGACAGGGCGAGGTGGGGAAATTGATTGAATAAATGTGATATTGTTAACACATGAAACGATCAGATATTTCGTGGATTCCAGCAGATAATATTAAAAATAAAATTTATACGATTCGGGGTGTTCAGGTGATGCTTGATGAAGATTTGGCCTTTCTTTACAGTGTTAAAACAAAAGTACTAAATCAATCAGTAAAACGAAATCAAGATCGATTCCCAAACGAATTTTGTTTTCAACTTACCAAAATTGAATACGAAAACTTGAGGTCACAAATTGTGACTTCAAGTTTAAGGTCACAAATTGTGACCTTTAATAAAAAAGTGGATCGGAAGTATTTACCATTTGTTTTCACCGAACAAGGTGTGGCAATGCTTTCAGGAGTTCTCAAAAGTAAGGTGGCGATTCGGATGAGTATTCAAATCATGTCTGAATTTGTGGCCATGCGTAAGACCATTCAAAACAATTCAATAATTCTGTCGCGACTAGACAATATCGAGCAAAAACAAATTGTTAATAAAATTGAAATCGATAAAAAGTTTGACCAAATATTTGATGCTTTATCTAGTCATGATAATATTCCCAAACAAAAAATATTCTTTGATGGACAAGCTTTTGATGCCCACAAATTTGTGTCTAATATTGTTCGGAGCGCAAAGTCAGAAATAATTTTAGTTGACAATTTTATTGATGATACGGTTTTATCATTATTTATAAAACGTAGAAAAAATGTCATGGTAACTATTTATTGCAAAAATATTACACCAGAAATTGTGGATGATTTGAAAAAGTATAATTCACAATATCCAACTATCGAAATTAAGGAATTCACTAAATCACACGACCGTTTTTTGATTATTGACCATAATAAAATCTATCATTTTGGAGCTTCTTTAAAGGATTTGGGTAAAAAGTGGTTTGCCGTTTCGATGTTTGATAATCTTGCAATTGATTTTTTGAAAAAGTTAAAGTCTTAAATTTAAATTATATTGGCAAAAATGAAGGGATTATTGGGGATTGTTTAGAGATAAAATTTGTTATCTGCGTATTTATCGATAAATACGGCCAATGTAATTTTTCGAATAGTGGGAATATCTTGTTCAAGTGGAAAATCAAATTCGCTTGACTGACCATAAATTCTAAAATTTAAATCATCAAATGATACTAAATTACCTAAATCTAAACGACCACGATACGATGCTTTTAGCTGTTCTCGTAATTTTAGATTATATTCTGGACTAATGTTTCTTATTAAATTCTAAAACGAATCCGAACACCTGATTTAAAATCAGGTATGAATAAAAGAAAAAAGATAGATGGAGTTGAGAGAGATAAAATCTCAGTTTTACTGGCTTCG
>VFLE01000108.1 GCA_009885205.1 Candidatus Shapirobacteria bacterium
ATTTCTTCTTTTGTTTTTTCGTTATATTTATAAATCAAGCGAATCGGGTAAATATACTCCAAAATACGAAATCTCTCAATATGATCGCTATGCCCTTTTATTATTTTGAAAGCTGAATCCGGTTTAGAACTTGTAAGAGAAAATTCTTCAAAATAATCTGTCCAGCCCTCGTTGGATTTATACAACCAATCGCCAGAATCGATTTGAAACGAAAGTTCATATTTCAAAGCAAATAAATAGTGATTCAATAAAAAAAAGAAATTCGAAAAAAATCCGGCGGTTTTGTCTAGTTTCGAAATGAACATTTTCTTTTTATCAAAAAATATGTTTATATGATTGATTGAACAAAAAATATATATATTTTTGGATAACAGCCAAAGGTGTAATAATATTCAAGGATATATTGTATCATAATGTTCCCATTACTAACTATAAATTGCGGATATGACGCGTTCTTTATTTTTTCTAGCATAATAGCTTTTGTCATAATGAAATGTAGAAAAACAACGTATTAAAAATCTATCATTTCCGTCGAATTTGGGATAAAAAGGGGATCGTCCATGAACCGCTCTGCGATTATCAATAAACATAATTTCCCCCGGTTTTAAATTGTGCCCGTGGCGATGCTTATAATAAATATCCACAATTTTTCGAATCATTTCATTCGATTCATCAGTTAATCCCACCATTAAATCTTGGTCAAACAATAGAGTTGGATCGGATCTCATTCCATTAATAATTGGAAGCGGACCACGCACATCGCCATTAATGAATTCGTGCCCATTCAATTTGAACGATAAATCAACGCCCGTTTTCCAATATGGTTTTCGCAACAGTTCAAATTCGTCATCACTAACGTTATCTATAATGGATTGAATGGGCAATATATAGGTAAATGCATTTTCATCTCCGCGGATACATGCTAAACTCAGAATATCGGGCCGCAAATTTGAAAAGGCCTGTTCCGTATGTATTTCCAATTCAGTCGTACTTCCCAAACTGGTTTGATCTTTCGCCATCTCTTTGTTCGGAACTATATCCTGAAATAAGCTTCCGTCTCCTTCTGCCTCGTATGCAATCATTTCACTAAAAACATGGATAAGAATACTTTGTATTTTCGCCAATAATGTTTTTTCGCCGATTTTATAAGAATTATTGGGGGGACTCGGTGGCATCGGTTCAGTCAAATTTATATTTTTAATTAGTAAAAACCCGGTTTCCGAACCGTGATTCGCAAAATGGAGCAGTGCAATTCGCAAACGTTCCGGTATTAATTGTGACAACAATTTCGATTGTTTACAAAACAAATCTGCATCTGACGAAGAACTTGCGTTTATGAAATTTCCCAAATTTTTTATTTTTTTTGCTTCGTCGTCATATAATTCAATTACGCTCGTGTTCATATTAGAGATAAATGATATATTTTTACGCTAAATGGAACAAATAATAAAAATACACATATTTTACCTATATGTGTATTCGTTATGGATATGTAAAAATAGCAAGAAGCAAATCTGAAAATGATGCCGGAATTTGTGGAATTGCAATACAACCCTCATTTACCGTTGTATAAAAGTGAAAATTTAGGAAGAAATGCCGATTGGGTTGATTTTCTAAAATTTATTATTTTAATAAATGTAATGGATTTGACGGAATATAAAACTCTAGAAAACGGTGTAATATCTCAAATCTCACCAACAAAAATAATATATAATTTCGATTATTCGAATAAATATAATTCTTATGGAGAAAAATCCAACTATCTCTCTTACTTACGACTTGGAATATTGCTCGGAAATTTAGAAAAAACACCAAATAGCATTTTGGATGTCGGTTTTGGAAACGGTGCATTTTTACAAGCAGCGTCAAATTCGATTCAAAATTGTTACGGATTTGATATTTCAGATTATCCGATTCCTCCGAATTCTACGCGGGTCGATAATTTGTTCGATAAACATTTTGATGTAATTTGTTTTTTCGATAGTTTAGAACATTTTGATGACATACATATTATAGATAAATTGGATTGTGATTACATATTTATTTCAGTACCATGGTGCCATTATTTTTCTGATTCGTGGTTTATGAATTGGTACCATCGGCGCCCAAATGAACATTTATGGCATTTCAATGACTCGTCTCTCATTAAATTTTTCGAAGAATATGGATTTGAAAAAATTTATCTGGGCGATTTTGAAGATACAATTCGAAAAAATGACACTGCGAAAAATTATCCAAATATTTTATCCGGAATATTCAAAAAAAGTAAAAAATGTTAATTACCTTTGTAAATCCGAAAGCTATCTTCGTCATAATGTCTGGTTGAAACTTCAAAAACCTCGCTCTCTTCCAACGCGACTAATTGATGCGGTTCTCCGCGCTCATTCGTAATAACATCTCCTACTCCAAGATATTCGCTATAAAATGTACCGGTTTCTATTTCAATCCAATTCAAAATAAATCTGCCCTTGGCGACGTACCAGGTCTCTTTTTTCTGAACGTGATAATGCATGGAGAATTTCTTCCCTTTGTCAAAACATAAAATCTTACCACAGTATTCCGGATTATTCACAAAAATAATCTCTTTCCCCCACCCCTTTTCCACAATTTCGCTTTCCAGCTTTTTGGATTTGTTCGCCGGTGTTTCAGGAGGAACGGGAAATACGGTATCAATATGAAATGACTTGTCGTCCAAATAAACGTCATAATCGGGCTTCCCCATAAGCAAATCGTCACATTGAACTCCCCAATCGGTCAATTGTTTCAGGGTTAGATCGGTGTGATTTATGCCGGAGGTGGCGCCTCTGGCCGTCCATATTGTTATATGATGACCCTGGCTTTTTAGATTATTGACAAAATCAATACGATCTTGGATTGGCTTTGAATTTTCATAATCCGAATTGCTTGTGCGACACAAGGTATTATCTAAATCAATGAAATATTTTTTCATTTTATTGATTCACGAATATATGTTTATGTTTTTTTGTGGGCAAATAATTATTGCGTAAAAACGGTTTATACAAAATAAAAGAAAATACATAATGGAAAAACAAATATTAAAAATAAGCAATGAAAATCATTTAGGCGATCATGTATTCAATATGATTTTTTTCCATGCCATAACCCAATACATTGAAGATAATAATATAGAAATCGACTACGCATGTCAAAAACAATTTCACAATCAAGTTTCCGAATTTATTCCATCAAAAAACATAAAATTGGTGGATTATTATTGTGGAATAAACAATGGATTTCATTTATGGATGGGAAATAGCGAATTTGAAAATAATTGGTACAACAGAGGGACAGGGAACGTAGGATTTGATTTGGACACTATTTTGTGCAATATATATAATGAATTTTTGAAAAAACAAAATATTCCCCTTACTTTTGAAAAATTAGAATACCACGATCCCAATTTATTAGACCGATACAACAAAATAACAGAATTGTATCCTGGAAAATATTCGGATCTCGATTTTATAATCGCCAATTCGCATCCTTGCTCAGGTCAATATCAATTAGACGTAGATAAATGGAATGCAGTGATTCGCGAATTAAATAAGACATATAAAATTGTCACTACTACGAAAGTGGATGGTGTAAATTGTACAACGGACGACAATTTAACTGTAAAAGATATTGCGGCTTTGTCTACGCGTGCGAAAAAAATAATTGCGGTGAATAGTGGTGTTGTTCCTGGATTTTTCAATACGTATACCTTGGAGAATATAGAAGCGATTTATTATTTTGAAAATAGAACTACCTATCTTCATCCGAAATTTATAAAATCAGAGAATATCGAAGACTTTTTGCCAATGTCTTAAGGAAAGAAAGGCGACAAGGGTTTATTTATGAAAAAAAATAAAACAAGAAAATACATATGAACGTTCTTGTTTTAGGCGACATTATCTTGGACACGAATTATTTTTGTGAAACTTTTCGTAAAGCGCCGGAAGCAGATATTCCGGTATACAACGTAATAAAGACGGAACATATTTTAGGGGGGTCTGCAAATGTCGCGCGAAATTTGAAAAATATGGGGTTGAATGTAGAAATAATCTCGGTTATCGGAAACGATATTCCGGGGGAAATTATAAAAAATCTGGTCGATACATATGATATTACGCGCCGGATATATATAGACGAAACTCGAAAAAGCGTGCATAAATCGAGAATATTTCATTCCAATAAATTAGTTACACGTTACGACAATGAAGATGTCCAAGATATTTCGGATGCGATTGAAAAACGAGTGTTGAATAGAGTGTCGGAAAGGGAGAAGGTAGGCGCCATCGTTTTGTCTGATTATAACAAAGGATTTCTAACTATGTCGCTTTGCAAAAAAATCATTGAATATGCGAATCAGAAAAAAATCCCGACGTTTGTTGACCCGAAAATTGCAAATGTGGAAAAATATCGGCACTGTTTTTGTTTCAAGCCAAACCAAATGGAGGGAGAATTAATATCTGGAAAAAGGGCGACGGAAGATATTTTGAAAACAATAAAAGAAAAGATTCACTGCGAACATGTGGTTCTGACCAGCGGGGACAAAGGCATTTTTATTGATGGGTCCGAAAATCACATAACACATGCGCAAAAAATTGAGGTGGTAGATGTTACGGGATGCGGAGATGTCGTTCTGGCTGTTTTGGTATATGTATTTTTGGTTTCAGGCGGCAATTTAATAAAAGCTGGAAAAATCGCAAATTACATTGCGGGAAAATCCACCCAAGTAGTCGGAAATTATTTAGCGTCGAGTTCCGATATAGAAGAGTATATCGACGAGAAAGTGATTTATGATACAGAAGAGTCCAAGATTCGAGCTTTGTCAACAACGGGTAAAAAACTCGTATTTACGAATGGATGTTTTGATATTATTCATTCGGCCCATCTGCGATTATTGCGATATGCGAAAATGCAGGGTGATGTTTTAGTTGTTGGTATTAATTCAGATGAATCTGTGAAACGTCTAAAGGGGGATCTTAGACCCATCAATGGGATCCAAGAACGATGCGAATTATTGAAAAATTTAGGGTTTGTAGATTATATTATTGTGTTCGACCAAGACACACCGTTTCAAATAGTATCGATTTTGAGACCAGATATTATTGTGAAAGGTGGTGATTATAAAAAAGAGGATATTGTGGGAGGAGAATTTGCGCGAGATGTAATGATCTATAATTATATTCCGAATTTGAGTACAAGTTTGGTTGTGAAAAGAATAAAAGATGACCCTTTGCTCTAGTTTAGCTTGATTATTGTAGACATTTGTTTGGTTTTTAAATATCGATCTGAGTGCATACATCGTCTCCGCAAATTACATCGTAAACAAGATAATACCACATTATTGGTATTGTGTCCCATGGAATTGTCCAAGCGCTCTAATGACCACTGTTTCGGATCACGAACATATTCGTATAGTACCAACGTCGGATCTTGGCAATAATAACACAAGAGATTGGTCGATTTGAAAAGTTCTAAAACATCCGATTCTTGGACAAACGCCATGGGGTCATATTTTTTCTTTTCAATATCTTGGGCTTTGTATCCATTTATTTTATTGCGGACTTGTTGCAAAATAAATAGATGGGTTTTTGTTTTTATTGAATCGGATACAAAAAGGGGGGCGGTTAAAAATGGCTGTATAGTTGGGAGCAATTCTTCGGGAGAAAATGTCCACTTTTCGGTTTCCGTTATAATTCGTTTTGTCTTGGGTTTTTCTGTAATTACTGTTTTTTTGCTAGAAATGGGGTGAGTGTTTAGATTTACCTTTTTGTCTGTAGATTCCATATTATATAGTAGAGGGAAATCGATTTATCTTTTTGGACTTGGTAAAACCGAACTGTTTATAACCTTAAATCTCAATTGAGACGGACCTGCTTCACTTGAGGCGTCCCTTAGGGGAACGTAGTTCCC
>VFLE01000197.1 GCA_009885205.1 Candidatus Shapirobacteria bacterium
ACTCATCATCACCACCGCCATCATGGTTGGCATAAATATCCCATAACCCGAAATCCCCAGTACATAGTGCATTACCGATACTAGTGTTGCCACCAAGGGCAACATCAATAGCAAAGCGTTCGTTTCTTGGCTTACTTCCAATCCCTCTATCGCCCCCGCCGAAATTACTCCAAAAGTTAGTCTAAAAACGCAAGCAAATAATATAGCAAGTTGGGCAGTTGCGAGTTTCATTGTGGCGTATTATAGCACCTTAGGGTTATAATCAAGATAGTGATTATTTCAGTCATAAATATCGGTACTGGACTAGGTTCAAACATTAGTACCAATTATCCCAATGTCGGTAGTCTAGTTGCCATTGTTTTAAAAAATGGTCTAACCATTGCTGGTGTTATTTTATTGGCTCTCATAATTTTTGGTAGTATCTCTTTTATTGCTGCCTCTGGTAGTGGTGATCAAAAAAAACTGGCTCAAGCCCAAGACACGGTCACTTCCGCCCTCATCGGCTTCTTGGTTATTTTCGCTTCTTACTTTATAATTCAAATAATCCAAGTTATCACTGGATTAACTATTTTTTAAACACATGTTAGGACTCCTCGGCACCATCACCAATCCCACCAAATATATCAGTAGCAACGGCGAAGGTCTTTTTCTTTTTATCAGCAATATTTTTAAATTAGCCGGTGTTATTGCCGGTATTGTCCTCATTTTCAAAATAATTTATGCTGGTTATTCCTATCTTCTCGCCAATGGTGATCCCAAAAAATTCCAAGCTGCTGGCGATACTATCGTCCAAAGCTTTTTAGGTCTGGTCGTTATCGCTGGCGCCTTTCTTTTAGCCGGTCTTGTCGCCCGTTTTACTGGTATTAATATTTTAAATCCCACTATCTATGGCCCCTAATCAACTCCTTGCTGTCAATCAAACTTTCAATTTAACCGGCCCAGGTATTCCTGTTACCAACGCTACCTCTCAGTTTGAAACCTATGCCGGCCAATTAGTTGGCGTTTTAACCATTATTGCCGTCCTTTATTTTGTGGCTCAAGTTATTTTTGCCGGTTATGCTTTTATTGCCTCTCAGGGTGACGAAAAAACCATGGAAAATACTCGTCATCGTCTCACCGAAGCTGTCTTAGGTCTCACCGTTATTGTCATTGCCGTTGGTCTCGGCTCCCTAATTGCCCTACTTTTGGGCATCCCTAATGTTTTAGATATAAATAGTATGTTTGTTAAAATGGGCCTCTAAATTATGAAAAAACTATTTGTTTCTTGGAAATTGTTGTTTGGAACTTGTTTGGAACTTGTTTTTTGGAAATTGTTTTTTCCGCAACCAGTTGCGGCTGTCATTTGCAACCCTGTTTTAAACAATTGTCTTTCTTCCAGCAATCCCCAAGGTTATACCAACAATGTTCTTTCGGCCGTCATTTCCCTCTTTTTTATTGTCGGTATCATTTATTTTATGTGGCATGTTATTTTTGCTGGTTATCATTTTATCGGGGCTGAAGGCGATCCCAAAAAATATGAAACCGCCAAAAACGAAATTACTTATTCTCTTTTAGGTATTATTGTTATTTTTTCCATCTTTGGTCTTCTCAAGTTTGTCGGTGTCGTCCTTGGTATTCAGGGACTTGAAAGCTTGACAATCACTTGGCCTAAGTTATAATAAATTATGACAAACATTTTTTCCTCTCTCGTCCACACCGCTTATGCCCAAAGTGGCAAAATTGTTCTTACCCCCGGTACTGCCGACTTTGACCCGCTTACCCGCATGACTGTTGGTGGCATTGTTTCTGGTGCCATTTCTCTGGCCATGTTAGCCGTTGCTTTAATTTTCTTTTTTATTCTCATCGCTGGTGGTCTTCGTTGGGTCATGTCCGAAGGTGATCAAAAAGCCGTCGAAGGTGCCCGGGCTCAAATCACCAATGCTTTGGTCGGTTTGGCCATTGTCTTTGCCGCTTTCGCCATTATGAAATTAATCGAAATCGTCTTTGGTATTTCTCTATTAGGTGGAATTACCATTCCAACATTTAATAAATAATTTTGAATTTATTCAAAACCCCCCGCAGCCGCGGGGGGTTTTTGTTTCCTGCCACGTAGGAACAGACCTGTGCCTGTCCGCCTATGGTGGGTGTCTGTTCCTTTCTGAAATGTTACAATTAATTTATGTATAAAATCTTTTTCATTTTCATTTTATTTTTATTTCTATTTCAATCAAAAATAAAAAATTCTTACGCCCAAGGTACCCCCTGGTCTGGCAATTGTATCGTCACCGCCAAAGGTGTCGATGTCCCCACCATCCAAGGTCTCGAATGTCTCTTTGCCAATGTTTTAAAAATTATTGTCACTGTTGCTGGTCTGGCTTTTTTAATTATGTTTATCGTCGGTGGCTTCCAATATATGCGATCAAGTGGCGATCCCAAAGCGGCGGCCGCGGCCTCATCTACCCTAACCTACGCCGTTATCGGCCTTGTCGGTGCTATCGTTTCCTGGCTCATTCTTCTCTTTATCGAACAATTTACTGGTGTCAAGGTTACCCAGTTTACTATTCCCAAATAAAGTGAAAAGAATTTTATTTATTTTGCCTGCCCGCCTAAATGCAAAGCTTTTGGCGGGTTTATTTTTGGAAATTGTTTTTTGTAATTTGTTATTTGCCACTCCCATACACGCCTTTTCCCTCTGGGATATTTTTCCTCCACTAAAAATGATCAACAACCCTAAATATGGCAATCCGCCTGCCACCGTTGTCAAAGAAATTGGTCCCCAAGGTGTCAGTAAATCCACCTATATCAACCAACTTGAATCTGCCACCATCTGTCATTCCAAGGTTACTGTCAGCAATAGTTGGGCAGCCCAGGAAGAAGATATTTACGATAAAAACGGCAAAAAAATTGGCCGTGAAGTAAAATATCCCTACGATGCCCGCGATCTTAGTGCCGAAAAAGTCTGGACCAAAATGTCAAATTCTTACACCCGTCTCATTGGCGCCCAGTATTCCAATCGTGGTATTACTACTCTTGACAACCAAGAAGCCGCCGACAATTTCAAAGACCTTAGTCTAGCCGGTCAGGGTTATCTTCCCAAAATTTACTCCGTCACCCAAAAACAATTTCTCCAAAGTCAAATGTTTGAAGAAGTTTTTAAAGCTATTGATGGCCGCGACACCAACTACGGCGATATCCAACGAGGCTGGGATTGTGGTGGTGCTTTTCTCAAAATGGACGACAAAAATCACAGCAAATCTTGCCGTCCCGTTACCGTTGGTGAAATCGCTTATTTTTATTATCTAAATCAAGCTAATCCCGATCTTACCCCAATTTTATATACCGACCCGGTCACCATGACTCCCAAACCTCTTCCCCCAAATCTCGCCAATTATCCCAAAACCTACAAAAAAACTCACAAAAAATCCATCAATCTTCTCTCGGCTAGTGTTTATCAAATTCTGGCCCAAGACCTCCCCATCAAAGCTCTCGGACCATCAAATCAAATGGTCATTCCTACCAATTATAATAGTGTTGCCAGCCAATGGCCCAATTTTCAACCCGCCGATGGCACTCAACTTCGCAAAAAAAGATTAATTCCCAATGGATTAGCCGGCAATCCTCTCCTTAGCAACCAACTTTCTTCAGTTACCAGTCCCCATGATTTTGCTACCCCCTTTGACTGCAACGAAGTCGAAATCACTGGCAACAATCCCCAAGTAGTTGATAAACCCGGTGTCGTCAAGTTTATAGCCTATGTTAGGGGGTTAATTCGTGGTGGCATTAATGACGAACCCACTTGGGCCTTTTCCCACGACAATCCCCTCAAAACCGAAACCGAAACTACTTCCGTCGATGCCGCCACCAATGTCACCAACGATCTGGCCAACATTATCCCCGCCGGCCAATTTCTTGACAGTCTCAAAGCCAAACCTGCCGCCAGCAAAATCGATTCCGAACATCCCATCGACCCCGGTTACCAAGCCACCGAGATTTTCCAGGCCGTCCGTTCCTATCTCCATCCCCAAAGTTGGCAAGACAATTATTTTTAATATAATGCTAAAATAATTTAATGCTCTTCAAAAAACTTTTTATTATTTTTTTGTTTTTATTTACAATCTGCTTTGCAGATCAGACTTTTGCCCAAACGGCAGTCGAACCAGAATACCAATATCTTAAATTAAACGAAGCCGCCGCTCCCGGCAAAACCACTCTCGAACGCTGGGGTGAGGACTCCATCACTGGTTCCGCCATGACTCTTCATCGTGCTATTTATGCTGACAAAATCGACAAAAAGTTTATTGATGCTCTTATGGTTTACAAACAAACCGGTCAGGGTCCCATTCCCAAAATTGCCCTCGGTGGAGTTTTGGGCAAAACCAACGAAATGATTGCCACCCTTTTTACCCCTCCCGCATCAGGCATCCAATATATTGCCAACACTTGGGACAATATTTTAGGCAAGCCCGCCTATGCCCAAGGTTTTGGCTTTAAGGGTCTCGAGTTTTTATTACCCCTCTGGAAAGGCACTCGCAATTTAGTTTATGTTCTCTCCTCTATTATTTTTGTAGTTATTGGTCTCATGATTATTCTCCGAGTCAAAATTTCCCCCCAGGCCGTTGTTACTGTCCAGTCCGCCATTCCCGCTGTCATCACCACTCTTATTTTAGTTACTTTTTCCTACGCCATTGCTGGCTTGATGATCGATGTTGGCAATATTATTGCTAGTATTGTTATTGCTCTACTTTTCAACGCCAAAGGAATTGGTCTGGACAAAGGTTTATTTAGTTCTTTTACCCCATCTAGTGGGCTTATTGGCTTTGGTGAAATTGGCACAATTTACAATGGCATCATCACTTCGGTTATGAATTTCTTCAATGTCGCCCCCACTCGTTTTACCAACCTCGTCAATCCCGACATGAATGTTCTCAGTATTATGGCTTTTCGTACTGCCCCAAACTGGTTGTCATTAACTCTATTGGGCGGATTAATTAGCAGTGTAGTTACCGGCATATTTCTCGGAAGTATAGGCAATATTGTTGGTGCTGGTTTTGGCCAAGCCATTGGTCATGGTATTGGTTCTGTTGTTGGTGGTGCCGTCGGTGGTATCCTTAGTGCCCTAATTCTTCCTATTATTCTCTCCATTATCATCGGCATCTGGCTTATCAAATTATATTTTGGTCTTATCAAAGTGTATGTCACTATTATTTTCAAAATAATTACTGGACCTTTAGAAATTGCCATGGGTGCCTTTCCTAACGCCAAAATTGGTTTTAGTTCTTGGTTGCTCGAATTATTTGCCAACATTATGGTTTTTCCCATAGTTACCATTGTTTTTATAATATTAAATATTGTTACCGAGGCTATTAGTTATTCGTTCACCACTGTCTGGGCTCCTGGTCTAATTTCTTCCACCGACCGTCTTGCTCCCATCATCCTCTCCGCCTGCGTCGGCATGGCCGGCCTCGCCCTAGTTTCCAAGCTCCCTGATTTAATTCCCCAATACATCTTTATGATCAAACCTTCTCCATTCGGTCAAGCTATTGGACAAAATTTAGACATGAGTAAAACAGGAGCCATGATTTCTGCAACAGCTACACAAGGAGTACATAACATAGCCAATTCTCGGTATAGAACACAAGAAGCACTTGTTCCAGGTAGTGCCGACTCAGCAGCAAGAGCAGGAAAATTCGTCTCAGATATTCTTGAGTTGTCAGGAAAAGCTAAAAGTAACGGTTAACAATGCTTAATTCTCAGGTGTTCTAGAATTTCTACTATTTGCATCTAATCCAATATTAATTCTCTCTGCCATATCGGTAATATTTGCATGCAACATGTTTTTCGTTTTAACTCTTTTATTATTATCCATTACAAGTCGTGGTGATTGTAAAACAGTATCAACATATGCCACATAATTCATACCTTTTGGTATTGTCAATAATAATCGGGCACTCCGATGCAAGCCAACAGAATTTGCTATTATCCAAACCAATGTTTCAGCATCATCCAGCTTACCAAACATTAAGTTATTCTCGCCGACAACTTTCATGCCTCTAAATTTAGCAAGTAAATCAGCTAAAGTATTTGTCCATCCCCTAAATTTTGGACCGGCTTCCAATGGAACCTTGCCTGCACAAAAGTCAGCCATTTTAGAAAAGGTATCCCATTTATCACAGTAATCACCAAATAAATTCGAATCAGTTTCTCCAAATTTTATATCACGTTTTTCCATTAAAGCCTGTGCCATGGACATTTTTACTAATGTTTTTTCATTACTATAAGCCTGCACTTCGAGTAACTCAATCATGCTCGCACCTATTCGCACAGGAAACGGTCTAATATTACCATTTTGCAAACCTCCAACAAACCATTGTCTGGTATCAGACCAAGAAACCATATCTGCAAACCATCCTCCCACCAACCCTCCCCACGCCTCTTCTGTACCCTGGGCTCTACTATTCTCATCCAAATCAGGTTGAACCCCGAATTTACGCTTAGCTTTTGACAAAGGATGAATCATCGCTCTTATTTGCTCAGCATAAATATTCCCACAATTTCCACCAATATCACGATTATTATCAGCCGATTCAAAAACATTACAAACGTACAAGAAATTCCAAGCCATTGCCACAGCCGCTTTAGCATCAATTTCACTCATTTTTTGATTAGACATCAACGACATTACTAATGTATCTTGATAATTTCTAAAACTTGCATAAATTTCCTTTCTCTCTTTTTCTCCCAACTTACCGTCTTTTAACGCCAAAAAATATGCTTTTGGTTCAGAGCCATCTCGTTTAAAAAAGTCATCAACAACTTTTTCTAGAGATATTTTAACTCCTGGTTCATGATAAATTATATTTAACTCTCTTTCTGACAATCTTAAATACTGATTCTTTTTAGCAGCTTCATTATCCATAGCCCCAACTTGAGCCTTAATATATGAAGCATTAGTCAAATTTATTCTCGCTCGAATTAATTGTTGCCAATCAAAGTCACGATTATTTTCTGGCTTGTTCCTAAATCTATCAGGTGCTCTTTTAAACCATGATGGAGGAAAAGTATCTAATTGCAATTGAATTGGTTGCTGTATGTATTCTGCATTAACAAAAGTATCAATAGTTGATTCTACACCTGTTGTTTCCCTGTCTGGTTTTGGAACAGATCTTAAATCGTTTTCTTTTTGAGCCAACACACCGATTACTCTTTCAGCACCACCTCTTCTAGGGTCATTTTTTGGTATTTCATTTTTAACTATCCACTCTTGTATTTCTTCAACAACTTTATTTATTGCATCTGCATCTTTTGATTTGGTACTAGCCTTACCAATTATAGTAAATTCCAATTCATCTACTCTCGCCCCAATTTCCGGATCAACGGCCACATCTCGTATATCTCTTGCCAATCTATTCATTCCCTGTGGGATAACAGTTATAATATCCATTTCACTCCCACCTGCAATAGCCTGTCTTTGTACATCAGTTCCATTTTCAAGTGCAAATGCCACACCTTGTGTAATCAATTCCCTTGCCACCAACACTTGAGGGTAATCCAAATTTGCTTCCAACAAATCAGCAAATTCATTAACAGTAGGACAAGCTGGCAAACCACAACTATTTACAATTTGTGCAACTAATTTATCTGAATTTTCTCTCTGAAGTTGAACATCTTGTTCGGCAAGTATACTTGAAAATCTTTTTGACAAATTTATTACTTGTGTTTCCCAACTATTATTTCCGACTACAACTTTTCCCACGTCGACAGAGGGTTTAACAATCAAATGTAATGGTGTTGTTTCTGCCATATATCCAAAATTATATCACCCAAACCCTTCGTATACCACCACTAAATTATCCTATAAGTTTATTCTCGTCTTACCTCACCATCTCCCACCAATTATTCATCGATACAATTTTTACCTCATCAATTAACTTTCCGTATTTTTCTACAAAACCTTTGACATTTTTTGGCGTCCCAATTATTGGTGAATATTTCGCCTCAAACACATTAAGTCTTCCATCAGGTTTTTGTATCACTACATCCACTTCAGTTTGATTATTTGTTCTCCAATATTTGACACATTTCCATCCCCATTTTTCTGCTGCCAATTTAACAACTAAATTTTCAAACAAAGCACCCTTATCCATAGTTAACCTCCCCTCATCAAGTTTCCCCACCAGTGCATTTCTAATCCCCACATCTTCAAAATAAAATTTTGGTCTATGTATTACTTCACGAGAACTATCTTTGGAAAAAGTTCTGATTTTTCTGACAATAAAACCCCCCTCCATCGCCTCCACACATTTTTTAACCTCATATCGACTAATACCCGTTATTCCCGATAACTTTTCCTTGCTATACACGTTTCCAATATTTTCTGCCAAATAGCTCGC
>VFLE01000056.1 GCA_009885205.1 Candidatus Shapirobacteria bacterium
CAATTAAGGTTTCTGAAGATAATTCTCATGACCGATCTTGGAGAAGAAGCATATTTTCTAGATTTATGTCAAACGCCGCATCTTTTCTAGGATTTAATAATGTTTTTTCGTCATATGTTAAAATCGATAATAAAGTGATAGACGCCAGATCTATAAAAAACGAACAATTCGATAAATATAATGGTTTTTATATGATAAAAATGAAGAAGCGTCCAGAATCTTACTACAGAAGAATGCAACTCAACAACAGTTATACATTACAAGAGATTACTACCTCTGACTATACACTACTACAAAAACAAAAAACAACACAAGGACATGAATACAATTCATCTGCGTGGTCAGAGCTGACAGATTATATTTTTATGTTTGAAAAAATTTCAAAAGTTCTTGAAAAGTATAAATCGTTTGAATCTACCCACACAATAAATATCACACAAGAGAAAAACGCAGAAAAGAACGAAAGAGTCGATAATGGAAGATATTTGTCAAAAGAAATTAGAGAGTATACATACTCGCCCACCGGTGAAGCTGAAATAGCAAGAACCAATACGGACAAATGGTTGAGCGATTTTACAAACGAGTTATCAAGTTATCCAGGGCAATTTACTAACGCTTGGACCGATAAAGGTGTTACGGCATGGAGCGGTACAGATTTAATGGTACCAATCGCGGAAATACTTAAACATCTTACAAATTTTTTTCTCAATACATAATACCATAAAATTTATTCTATCGACTATATAGAGAATGGGATCTTATGTACAATCGGATTATTTGGCAAAATTATTATTACCAAAAAGAACCAGTGAGAATGTAGTAAAATTCAAAGACAATATTTCCACAAATACTTCAACAGAAGAATCCAGTAATTCTGGATCTTGGTCTGAACTTATTTTCGCCAAGGATTTTATTAATTTAAACCAACGAAGAATTAAATCCGCCCCCGCAGATTTAACTTCTTCGTGGTCAATGAACCCAATCCAAATCGAAGAAACTAAAGAATCTGAGAAAGAATCCGAGGAAAAAGAGGCATCCGAGGAAAAAGAGGTATCCGAGGAAAAAGAGGCCCCTGATTATTCTTATTTAGACCCAGAAAATATGGATCTTGATTTCGAATTCCAAGCTTGTTCCGACAATAGCAAAATATATACCGTATATATTTGTGGATATTCAATGGATATGGAATGCGAAATACCCTTTTTGAAATTTTTGATGGAACTTTACGGCGAAACATTCGATTTCCCTCATTTCGATTTCACCTGTCCGGCAAATGTAAATAATCCGTCTTCTTTTATCACTTGGGTTTGGGATTCTTTGACGGGAAAACAGAAATTAGTAAAAGCCGAAGGAGAAGAAGAAAAAGAAGGTGAAGAAGAAAACAAAGCACACACCTATTTTTTAAACGAATGTTTTAAGCGAATATTTGGGATAGTAGACTTGGGGGATCATTCTGATCCCGACGCTATGAAAAATATGTACAAAGGATACATTTTGTCCAAGGAACATCCCGATAAATTGTACGCATTTTTCGACTTTGGTCAATTGCCTTTAGAAAAAGTCGAATTCAAACGATCATGGGGATTAGTCGATGAAATTATGAATCATAAAAAAATTCTTGGATTTGCGGTAGAGCCTAAAACAATACAAATTTTTGTAAATACTCCTGGAGTTATGCAAATCACAGATAAATCTGGATTCCTACTCGATATTCCATATGTATTATATTTATGTAAACGGGAAAATGAGGTCTATGTAAATGTATATGATGAATCGGGCGAAGACGAAATGTCGCTTCATACGATTCGAACGACGCATCCCAATTTCGGGAGATTTTATTTATTCTCGTTGACACCCTTGGATTTCCAAGGAAACCAATCTCTTTTCAAAATTGAGAGATATGCCGGGTTTACCGAAACCCCGAAATATATCTTGAAAGATTTGTTGCAAAAAGACGTGAAATTGAGCGATGATTATGGATATAATCACGGGAGCATTTATTTCCAAGAAAATCGGATACCTTTTTGGATGATTAAGTCGAGCGACCAATTTGCTCGTTTGTAATGGTGGAAAATCTCTTGAATTAGTATATAATAAATGGCTGATTTAATCGATGCCGGAGAAAAAATGATATCAGAAACATCCCGAAATATAACAGACGCCGCGACGGCTCTGACGAGTACTTCTGGATTAATCGATAATGATATTATCGCGAATAATATGGTCGGTAATATATTCAAATATTTTCAGTCAAGATCGAGCTTTATTTATACGGCCGTTTTTATTGTATTAATATTCATGTTTAGTAGTTTATTGGATACCATTTTGGTCAATCAGACAGGGTCCCTAAAAAGCTCGATTTTTATTAAATATTCGGTGCGATGGTGGGTGATTTTGTTTTGCATCTTTTTAGTTTACAAGATTTTTATGTGAACCTTGGCCACCCGCTTAAAATATACAGGAGGGGGTTAAAATACGCTTCTTTAACCTTGGCCACCCGCTTAAAATATACAGGAGGGGTTTAAGGGGTCTGGAATCCCCAAG
>VFLE01000193.1 GCA_009885205.1 Candidatus Shapirobacteria bacterium
TCACCTTTGTCCCCGCCGGAAAACACGTCCACCCACTTGTGCCGCCACAATACCCCGGACCTGAATCAGCACACTTTATAGTTGAACTTTGACAATATGTCTCGTACTTATATGGTTGACCAAAATCAATTTGCTCAGTACAAGTTACATCCGAAGAATCACAAGAGCCAACAGAATAACAGGTCGCTGCGACAACCTCGGTGAAACTAAACGAATAAAACACTCCCACCAAAGACACCACAAAAATCTTTGATGATAAATTCATATATTATACTAGCACGCAACACTCCACAACGTCCATATTCCTAAACCACAATCAATGTTATTGAATAAATTATTTTTTTACGCGACAAACTGTATATCTCCCAGTTGATCCACCACTTAAATCAACCTTATCAGCAGCTTCAGTATTACTTATTGATCTAGCTTTTAAAGTTGTCCCTTTTTCACTGCAATCTCCCGGAGACGTATCAAAGCAAAAGGTAGTAGCTCCCTCACACCAAGTCCTATAAAACATAGTCGCACCAAACTGACTGTCTGTTCCACAAGTGGTTTTTATCGCAGAGTCACAAGGATAATTTTCAATACAGTCGTATGTATCATTCGCACCAAGTTGATTTGCTTGCTGCATACTGAAAAGCGCATCCTTACCACCTACACCAAAACAAGAACCTGCAGCGTCACCTCCACCAATAACTGGATTTACATCTGGCAAACCAATCTGAGGACTTGTTCCACCGTCAATTATTGTAGAATTTTGTTGTGAAAGTGACGTTACCCCCGCCATAATAGCCAAACCAGTACCAACAAGAGACACTACCACTTTTTTGTTAAGTATTATTTCTCCTTTTTTCCATGACTTCTTAACTGTTTCAAGCAAATTTATCCTTTTTGAAGTTGAACTTTGAGGTTTAAAAGAAAGAGCACTTTCAATATTGTGATTAAATAAACTCATTTTTTTTATTCAAAAAATAATTAATGAATTATAACCTATAACATTGATTTTGTCAACAGGGGAGTTATAGTAGGATATTATGGGGTAAATTTTTGTAGTATTGGAATGGCTAGAGTACAATACGCTGATCAATGGTCTGAACCAAACCATTCAATATTAACTATCTAATCAGGGGACATTACATTGACTAGCGTGTTATTATGTGTAGAATTAAATAACCATCGGATGGTTGTCTTTATGAATCAGTATAAAAATATTTCAATTATTGAACCTCATTATGACGATGCCTGGATAAATCTGGGTGGCTTCATTCTTTTGCATCCCGAAATAAATTTTCACATAATTTCCATTAGCTATGATGGGTTTAACAAAGCATACGAAACACAAAAAATATCACTTATCTTACCTAATGTTAAAACCACTGCGTTGAAGTTCAGAGGAATACACTGGAACATGAAACACAGAATTAAAGAAGAAAATTTTATCAGATATTTTTTGAAAATTAATAAGCTCAATTCGCTTTCAGATATATCTAAAATAATTGAGGAAAAATGTAAAAACGAAGATTTGGTTTTAATGCCGCTGGGCACGTTACACCCTCAACATATTGTTGTATCAAATATAAGATTAAATCTTCCAGTTAAACACTATATCGAGTGGCCATACTGTTATGAAGAACCAGGGTATATTAACACTCTTATGGACAATGCAGAAGTCATCGATATCTCCAAGGTTATTAATCAAAAGACTGAAATATTTTCACAAGTTTACAAAACACAAATTGACCTACTTAAAATGTTACCAAAGTCAGGCACTATTTTATCCGACAGAACTCAAGAAATAATTGTCTAGTAAAACAAATCTGATTATTATTAATTTATCTGATGGAGTATTAGATTTTTACCGCCTATTTTATATTTATATGGTTCGTTTCCCCTTGAGTAATCGATGGTTACTAATTTATATTTTTGGACCAAATATTTTTCGATTAGATATATTGATATCAGACCAGGTGACAATTTTGCAAAATTTCTATTATATGATGCTAGATAATTTAAAAAATAAGAATTCTCATAAAAGTATAATCTGCTTGCGATATATTTTTTACCTAAAAATAACTCAAAAATACAACACCTTTTCTTAATTGAATCGATATCTATTAAAGTCATCATAAATTTCTCAAAATGTACAGA
The DNA here is from genome assembly GCA_009885205.1 of Candidatus Shapirobacteria bacterium. Taxonomy (GTDB): domain Bacteria; phylum Patescibacteriota; class Microgenomatia; order UBA12405; family UBA12405; genus UBA12158. The sequence continues at coordinate 2,149 of VFLE01000193.1, forward strand.
AAAAGCCCCAATAGCATCTTCGTTGTTGTGCAAAAAGAAGTTTTCTTTCCTGTGACGCAATAGTCTTTTAAGTGATTTGTTGAAATTTGGATATGTGCCTTCGATTGTTTGGAGATTAAATTTTTCAATTGCAATATTTTTTTTTATTCTTGTTAATAATTTATTAGAAAATTTTTTATCCACTACATTGGCTTGATTTGTTGCCTTTAAACTATATAAACCAAGAACATAAGGCGTTTGAGATTCCTTAATTTCAATTTTCTTGTCATTAAGTTCTAATAACTTATTAACACACTCCACTTCCTTTTGATTAAACAATAAATCAATATTAATTTTATACCCCATCAATTTAAGTTCATTTAACCCCTCAATTATTATAGTTTCTACATTATTTCCATATATTGATAGAAAATTACAGTCATTGTATGGTGTTCCAATTGGTTCTAATGTGTTTGAATCTTCTTTTGTGGTTTGCAATCCCAAGTAGATTGGATCTTTAAACTCAGTGTCTGATAATTTGACAATGACGGGGTGATTAGAAGAAAAACTTGAAGTAAAAGAATCAATCCACTCTTTAGATCCAAACAAATACCTAATGTCTCCCATTATTTCTATTGAAGGGAATGGAATAGCTCCTATATTAGTAAAATCTTTCAGAATTTCAACCTTAAGCTTTTTTTTCATAATCATATTCTGCAAAATATTTATCCAGAATAGGTTTCAACTCACTAAAACCTTGAAAAACTGATTCAGAATATAAAAATGTGTCATTCCAAAAAAATATATCACTCCAAATTCGATGTCTCGTTATGTATTTATCAACTATTTTTTGATTTGTAAACTTGAAGGACATTAGTGAATTTAATTTTGGAATAAAATGTAGTTCATTTGATAAATATTCTACAATCCATTTATGTTTATCAAAGCCTCGATATTTTACTGATTCTGGATACGCATCAATACCTTTTTGACATTCAATCCACATTGTTGGTGTTGTTATTACACCTCTTTTTGCAACTCTAGTCATTTCTTTACAGACGAATATTGGATCACGAACATCCTCCAAAGTTTGACCGCAATGGACAAAATCAAACTCTTTATCTTTAAATGGCCATGTATCCTTGCAAATATCAAACTCTACCCATGTATTTTTTGAATAATGTTCGCGGCCTTTTCCAACATTTCCTCCTGCACCTCTAGATTCATAAGGTAATGTATCTATGACAGTATTTGCTCTGTTAAGTGGCTTCCACCATCCACCTACATCAAGCACATTGTCAGATTTACAAATAGCTTTTTCAATTGAGTCAATATCTCCTGGAAATGGATCATAGAATCTATGGTAGTCATTTTTTTTCATATGTTTCTACCTGTAGTTTATCATTTAATATGAGCTTTTATATATTAATTTACTCTAGGAACATTCCATACCAGGTTTTCAGTAGCTAATTTTTTGGTTATCTCCAAATATAATTCTGGATGTTTAAGAAAATATTCAATTAAATTTGCAATTTCTAGAGGACTTTCACGTACAAAAATATATTTATCAATATAATGTTCAAAGCCACTTGAGCCTAAAAAGGTGGTAATGATTGGCATTCTATTTTCAAGGGCTTCCTGGATCTTTATTTTTAGTCCACTTCCGAAATATATTGGTGCCACTAAAATATTACCCCAATTCCAATATTCATCAATGTTTTCTACATAATCAATTACCAATACATTATCCTTATCGATTAAATCGCGTAATATATTTGCTCCGTTTCCAACTATTCTAAATTCGAATCTTATTCCTTTCTCTTCTAATAAAGGAATTATTTCTCTTATTATGTTTATTGCTGCGTGTTTGTTGGGATGATAATTAAAATTTCCTAAATACATCAACTTTATTATTTTTCCATAAATTATCTTTGGGATAGTATTGATTTTCTTGTTGTCAAATTTTGGAGGTATTGTAACTACTTTTGACGGATCAGAGATTCTTCCGCTTATTTGCTCTGCGTCTTTTTTGGTTATAGTAAGTACTTTAGATGCCGAATTCCAAGCAAGATTTTCATGTTTTTGTAATTTTTTAAGATAATCCTTAAAAATAGTTATATCTGCTTTGCATAGACTTTCACTATCAATTACTTGATTAACAATTTCACTTTCAATGTTTTGTTCTGAGAAAATAATTGAAGAACATAATCCAAGCAAAGATGTTGGCATTATTATTCCCCTCTCAATATGAACTAAATCAAAATTTTTTAGATTATTCTTTAACCAAAATAAAACATTATTGGTATGAAATCTTTTAAATAAATTTTCTGTCATTGAATACTTGCTGAGTCTACATTCTGCCTCTGGAACTGCAGATAATATTGTCGCACCACTAATGAGATTATCTAAGTGTGATAAGTTTGCGGTATCTTTATTTACATCTCTGGTTATACATAAAAGATGGATGTCATAACTACTACCTAATTCTGTTAATAATTGGAGCTCACGTTTCCTACCTCCAGATACGACTGGGTATGGCAAACTTCCACAAATAAATAGTGCCCTCTTTTTAATCAACATATTTACTTGTTTTTTTTAAAACCTCGTCATAAAAATCCAGATATTTAGTTACAAACTTCTCAGGTGAATGATTTTTAATGACATAACGCTCAGCATTTAATAAAATCTCATTAATTTTTTTATTAGATTGGGATACAAATGTAATTATTTCCTTAGCAATTTTTTGTGAATTATTTGACGTTAATAGCAACCCCCTCTCATTCTTTCCAACTAGTTTCTTCATATATCCAACATCTCTTGTTACAACCAGTGTCCTTGAGCTCATTGCTTCCAATGCGACTCTTGGACATCCCTCGCTATCAGAAACAATCAACAAAATGTCTATATTGTACAATTCTTCTTCAATATTACTTTTATATCCCATGAAAACGATTCTCTCATCGTTAGTCTTTTTTAGAGTTGAGACAACATACTCCTGTTGGGATCCAGCACCAATAATTAAAAACCCCCATTTTGGTTTTATTTTAAGTAGTTCCTTGTAAACGTCGATTGCTAAATCAACCCGTTTTTCTGATGATAATCTACCAATAAAAGAAAGACAAGCACTATCCTTTTTTGAGGACATGACGAGTTTGTTTGAATTAATATATTTCTGGACTACCTTTGGACTACTCATTTTCACAGCGGTTTTCATATGACGCACCAAGGCATGCTTATTTTTCCACCAATTAACTACTTTAATTTGTTTTGGATCTACGACAATTATTCCATCAAAAAACGGAATCGTCAGATAATCATAAAAAGTTTTTAAAAGAATATTAAATGGTTGTTTTATCCATCCATGTGTTGTCGTTACATAAGCACAGTCTATTTTTGGCCAATGTAATAATTTCTGAAATATTTTATAGAGTGAAACTAAATAGTTAGAGTCATATCCATGCGTATGAATAATTTTTGGTTGCAGTTTTTCAACAATGTCTTTTAGTAAAAATACAGATTTAATTAATGAATTTTTCTTTTCGTCGAGAAAAATTGTTTTAATTTTTCTATTTTTTATCAAATCACTAAAACCACCCTTTCGGGTGTATAAAATAGTACTTTTACTCTCAGAATAACTATCAATCATCTCACACAGTTCGAGGGAGTAGAGATCATTACCCCCTATGTTTTGTCCAATTTGAGGATAGATAATGTGTAATATTTGGTTCATTTATAAATTAGAGTTTATTATACTACTAACTTTAAATTACTCCTGTTTTACTTTTAATTATTAATATATATGGCTAACAATGATAAAATAAGCTCACAGACAATGAATTTTCAAAATAAATATTTTTCAACCTTTGCTTCTGGTTTTGAATCAGTAATTGAAGATTTGCTAAAAAGATCATTAGGAAATGTGGAAATAGAATTACTTCTTGACGGTTTAGTTGTATATTCTACAAACTCGACGATAGATAGAATTAAACGAATTAATTTTTTTACTAATAGTTTTTTGTTGTTTCGCTTCTTCCCTAAGAGTGGAAATGTGACTATTGAGAAAATGATGACAGTGGTTTTGAAGGATAGAGATAGGTTACATTTTCACTTACCATCAAACTTAACTACTTTTAGAATTATTACATCAAAAGAGAACCAACATGTTTCAATTAACCAGGGACTGATGATTAATATGGAAAAATTGATTAGTAGAAATTTTCATTTGAGGCCAGATAGAAGTAACCCAAAAATGCAGTTTTGGTTTTTAACTCGAAGTGAAGGTTATGGTTTTTTTGGGATGAGATTAACTAAACATCAGGATTATGCCGATATTTTGCAAAAGGGAGAACTAAGACCTGAATTAGCCGATATTTTGTGTCAATTATCAGAACCACAAAAAACCGATATATTTATTGACCCATTCGCTGGATCTGGTGCAATACCAATGGAAAGAGCAAAAAATTTTTCCTATAACCATATATACATTGGAGACATAGATTCAAGAATGATTGACAAACTGAAATTTAAAATAAAAAAAGAAAACGCTATTACTCTCGGGAGCTGGGATGCGACTAAACTTGATGATTTTAAAAATGATTCGATTAATAAAATTGTTACTGATCCACCATGGGGATATTTTGGAAATGTCAATATTGACCTAAATGGCCTTTACAATAGGATGTTGACCTCATTTTATCGAATCTTAAAAAAAGACGGTATTATAGTAATTTTAGTTGGTGATAGAATTTTTTTTGAAAAAATACTATCAAAATTTACTGATAAATTTCAACTAAAAACTAAATTGTATGTTTTGGTTTCGGGTAAAAAAGCAGGAGTTTATAAGCTAAGAAAGATATGAATATATTAATTGCCACTACTAGTCAATATAAAGTTAGTAAAATAAAATAATAAAGTATGAAATTTTTACCAATATTGGTTGAGTTTTTGGTTACTGATTTTACTAAAAGTTTAAATTTTTATATCGATATTATTGGATTCAAGGTTGAATATCAAAGAAAAACCCCCAACTTTGCTTTTTTGTCATACAACGGCAGTCAAATAATGATTCAAGAATTAAAACCCAGTGAAAAAGAAATAGAAAAACTAGAATACCCGTTTGGACGAGGCATTAATTTCCAAATTGAAACAGATAGTGTTCAAACTATTATTGATTCATTAGCTAAAAGTAATTACTCCCTCAAAAGAGAAAAAAAGATAGTTGGTACAGAGAGAACAATATTCTTCATGGTTGCCGAGAAATTTTAGTTACAGATCCGGACGGATATTTACTAAGATTTTCAGAAGAGTTGGGAGAAAAGACATTGTTATAATTGAACTTACCTATTAAATTAAAACCCCACAACTTCCGTCCAAATCTGTTCTAATGCGGGGAGCAGAGCATAACGGATAATTTCTGTATAATTAACCATGTTGAGTAAAAACATCACCAATTTTAAACGTATTTTAATTGTCGGGGATTCGGGTCGGGGAAAGAGTACATTGGCGGTGTCTTTGTCAAAAAAACTGAAGATAAAATATTATTCGACGGATGATTTTTATTGGAAGATAAAATTTACTATTCCTAATGACAAACATGTTAGTATAAAAAATATTTCAAAAATATATAAACAAGAATCTTGGATAGTCGAAGGTTCGACAAGGTCGTTGATAAAGGAGGGGATTGATAAATCAGATATTATTATTCATTTGGTTTATCCAAATTTATTATCCCAATTTTGGTACTTATTTTTGAGAAACTTGACACGAAAAAATGAAAAATTAATAAATTTACTGAGATTGTATCGACATTTATTTTATAAACGATATAAAATTGGTCCACAAAAAGACAAGGTAGGGCTTGAGGAAATGTTGGAGCCGTTTAAAGATAAAATAGTCAAACTTAAGAGTTTTGGGGAGATTAATAATTTTGTTGATATACTTTGACATGAATAAACCTCTTTTAGTTGTCATTTCAGGACCTTCTTGTACTGGTAAAACTACCTTGGCCAAAAAAATGTCTGAGAAATTTAAACTGCCACTAATAACTAAAGACAGTATCAAAGAAATAATTTTTGACAATTTAGGTTGGAGTGACCGTGAATGGTCTAGAAAAGTAGGAGGGACAAGTAATAAATTGTTGGTATATTTTTTGGATTCAATGCTTGTTGCCAAGAGACCATTGATAATTGAAAGTAATTTTAAACCTGAGTTTGACACTAAACCGATTCTTGAAAAAGTAACTAAATATGGTTATTTCCCGATACAAATAATGTGTCAGTGTGACGGTCCGGTATTGTTTCAAAGATTTAAAAAAAGATCGGAATCGGGAGAAAGACACCCGGGACATTGTGACCAAAAAAATTATGACGAATTCAAAGAAACTTTGCTTAAGGGAAAACTTGAGCCATTAGATATTGGAGGGGATGTAATAATTTTTGATTCGACAGATTTTAATAATTTAGATTTTGAGTCGGTTTTTAACAAAATTTCAGACTTGATTTAGTTGCCCCAATGTCCCAGTTGGACTTTGGGGTCCAATGGTTTTTAGATTTTTGGCTTCTGACAAATCAAACCAACCAAATTTTTCTAACTCATCACATAAATTTATTTGATAATCGTCAATCTTATTTTTTAAATTAACTAAAAAAATTAAACCTAATTTTGTCGGTGATGCTTCATCTTTTTTCCATGAATAACTATGTAGAAATATTGGTATTGATTCAAATTCTAAACCAACTTCTTCCATCATTTCTCGAGAAATAGCACTTTCAACTGTTTCACCAACTTCTATTTTTCCACCCATGTTTTGCCAAAAACCAGGAAAAATATCATCTTTTTCCGATCTTTGGACTAAAAGAAATTTATTTTGACATCGGATGACTAAAATTATGGAGATTACTTGAAGTGGGTTGGTCATTAGGATTATTTTTTATTAATTACTGTTGAAATAATTTTCTTTCGTGATTCCCATTCGTCAGTGGTCAACACTATCTTTAAACTTGGATCATTCATAACTTTAAATGGAGAAATTACTTCATCGTCAAATCTTAAAAATAAATGGGAGTGACAATGGGGGACTGTCTGACCAATTTTGAGACCACCGTTATTACTGGTTAAATTGTAACCAATACAATTATTTTTAACTTTAAAACTAAGATGTATTTTTTCGATTACTTGATTCATCCTTACGGATTCCTCTGGTGATATTTCTGATATGAGTTGATAATGTTTTTTGGGAAACAAAATTAGATGATGAAAAATTGTTGGTTTTTGAGGGTAAATTGCAATTATCAAATCGTCTTCATAAACTTTTTGACTGGTGATTACTTGTGGGTTACAAAAATCACATGTCATATTTTTTATCAATTTCTATAGCTTTGGTAATAATTATGTCACCAATTTTACTCCATTTTAAATAGTTATTTAATTCTAAAATGGGGACGAATTTACGATTATAAAGAAGTTTGGTGTCCGGATCTAGGGTTTGAGGTAAAAGTTCTTTGATTCTGCAAAAATAACGAACTTGATAAAATAAATCTCCTTGGTATTTGTTTGGATTGTTAGGTAAATTGACTCGTTGGGTGCCAATAGGCTCAATATTATCAACAGTTACATCAACTTCTTCCATCAATTCACGTTTTAATGTTTGAATTGGGGTTTCACCTTTTTCTGGTGTTCCCCCGGGTAACCCCCATTTCAAATGTTTTTCTTCGCGACAAATTAAAACTTCATTGTTGTCATTTAAACAAACACCATAAACCTGAGTTATTGGTTGATATTTATTAATATCCTTAGTGGGAATCCAGGTGTAAACAGCGGAAAAAACTGAATCGATTTTGCTCAACAAATTATCATCAGAAATTATTGTAAAAGCCTTTTCACTGATTAGTGGCTCTTCTAACTGGTTCTTAAATTTATCAAAAGTTTCTGATGTAATTTGACTCTTAATATTTTTTGAATCATTAAAATCAACACCTCTTTTTGTGATTCGATTTAATGCAGTTTTATCGTCAACTTTTAGATATAAAAGAGTGGTATCGGGACAATTTACATCGTCATAAATTTGTTGACGAAAAATATATTTTAAATTAGTACCGTCAATCACAACCGAATAACCTTGGGAAATTAATGCAGTAGCCAGTTGACGTAAAATGTCGTAAGATAAGGAATATTCCGCTCCAGTACAATCAACCTTATTAAAAAGAGCAAAGGTAATGTTTTCACCAGACAGGACAGTGAATCCATATTTTTGATGTAAATAATTTGAGACGTATGACTTTCCCGAACCGGGAAGACCCATTAAAACAATTAGTTTTGGTGATTTGGATTTAGTACCTTTTTTGATTGTCTTTTCGGCTTTTAGTAAATCAAGAATTTTACTGTTCATCTTCATCTCCAAAATATATTTTGGTCAATTTTGCTAGTTGTTCATAATCCTCATAATTATGAGTATTATTACCTGCATTTTTTATTAAGTGATAGTCAGATGGACTATCTTCTTTAAGAACTTTTTCAAGATCAGCATAATTAAATAATGGGTCAAATTCGTTTTGAATAAAAATTGTCGGTATCGTTAGAGATTTTAAATAATCATTAATGGGAAAATCCAATTCTTTAGCCAGATTATAAGGGTGACCACAAATAACCATTTTTTTGGGGCTAATAATTTTTTCGTAAATGCTTTTTAAAGCCAGAACTGAACCGATTGATTTGGCAAAAACAAAATAATTGTCTTTACCTTTGACTAAATCAGCTAGTTTTTTTGATTCAACTTCAAAATTTAGATTTTTGTCCCCAGTTCGCCAGTGATCATAATATAAAATTTGACCATCGGAAAATGCATCAAAATTCATTTTGACGGTTTCAATCCAGGTCTTGTTGCTTAAACTATTGCCGGCAAGATAAATAATGTGCATATTAAAATTTACTTTTTAATAAATTTTCAGTCAGCTGTCTTGCATACAATTTATGAATATTCTGATTCTCCTAGTCAATTGCCTGTCGATATTGTTCTCGGGAGTATACAGTTAGTTTAAAATTTTTGGCGATAGTTTCAATATCGGAATTTTCTTTGCCTTCAATTTCAAAGGTGAAGTATTCATCAGTGTATTTTGATAATTTAATCTCGACACCTTGGTAATTAAATTCCCAGCTTTCCCAATAATAAATCATGCCGGAGTTGTAGCCTAATGCCTCCAAAAAATCGAGAGCACTGAGGAATTGATCTGTTTGTAGTTTAATTTCGACTTCTTTTCTTTCTTTCTCATGAAAACTACCCATTTTTACTGACAACTTTTCTTTATCATCACTTTTCTTTAATCGAATATCAGTCCCACTACTATTTTTCCAAGTTTTAGTTTCCGGATCAAAACCAGGCGACAAATCAATTGACAGTCGATGGTAATGATCAACCAATTCTCCATTGCTAGTTAGTAGTCTAAACAACTCATCAAATTTCTCTTTTGATAATTTTCCTCTGATTTCAATTTCGGTCATATTTGTAGATAAATTATATCTCTTTTCCTGAACACAGGTGAAAATGTAACTGGTTTACTTCTTGTCTGTCACCACCATTGATGAGGAGGGTGTATTCTTTCCAACCCAATTTATCGACAATAATTTTTACGGTTTTAAAAACTTCGTTTATAAAAATCATGTCCAATTCTTTAATTGTGGTCATGCTTTTAATTTTCTTTTTGGGAACAATTAAGATATGTTTTTTCCAAAATGGTTTTGGGTGCCAAAATGCCACCACCAAATCATTTTCAAAAACTCGGTTTATGGGTAAGATTTTGCTAAATGATTCAAAAATTGTACCTACAATATAGTCCCCGATGGATGTTTTGGCTACAGAAAAAAGAAATTTACTGAGTTTCATATTAGTAATTATATACTGGGTTATAATAATTATATGATCATTTTTATAAATGGAGCCATTAATTCAGGAAAATCAACAATTGCAAAGTTGATAACTAACAAACTTGGTAAGACGGCCAATATCGAAGTTGATAAAATTCGAGATTTTGTGGATTGGATGTCTTTGGAAGAATCAATTCCATTAAATTTGAAAAATACGGTCGATTTGATCAAAAATTTTGTAGATTTTGGGCTAAGTGTAGTTGTTCCATATCCTTTGTCACAAAAAAACTATAACTATTTTGTTGAAAAGTTGGGTGAAATTAATACAAAAATATGGGTATTTACATTGGCACCAAAATTGGAAAAGGTATTGTTAAATCGAGGCAGTCGAGAGTTGGATGATTGGGAGGTCCAAAGAATTAAGCATCACTATGAAATTGGAATACATAACCCGAAATTTGGACAAATAATTGATAACAGTGATCAATCACCAGAAGAAACATTAGAAATAATTTTGAATTTTATTAATAAAATATGAAACCAAAAAATGGGGCAAAGGTTTTGATAATGAGCCCAGATAGGATTTTGTTATTTCACCGAGATAGTATTCCAACAATCACTTCGCCTGATTGTTGGCAATTAGTCGGAGGTGGAATTGAAAAAGGAGAAACCCCAGAGGAGGGATTAATCAGAGAGGTTAAAGAGGAAGTTTGTTTTGATTTAAAAAAGTTTGATTTTATCAAAAAAGTTGTGGGGCAATTGGGTGAACAAAAATGGTTTTATGTCGCATTTGTAGATAAAAGTGATGAAACCAAGTTTAAACTGGGGCCAGATGAAGGCCAAGAAATTGGTTGGTTTACTATCGATGAAGCATTGGCCATCAATCTTACGTCAGGAACCAGAATTTTATTGTCAGAGTATCGAGATTTGGTTGAAGAAATGATGAGGACAAAATCTGTCCCAAGTATTGAAAAGATTAGTTTAATACCAGATAAATTGAAAACACTATTTGAGACAGGGGAATAAAACTAAGTTATCGAAATACTTAATTTCGAATCTAGTGCCATCGCTACTTTCTTTAAAAAAGCCAAAGATGGATTATATGTCCCCGATTCTAATCTCGACAAAGCCGACTGTTTAGTTCCCATTTTTAGTGCCATTTGACTTTGTGACATATTTCTCTCGATTCGTTTTCTAATTATTGATTCAATAATTTCATATTCAGGCGCCAATAAATCATATTCCTTTTTTAATTCAGAATCCTTCATCGCCTTGTCAAAATATTTCTTAAATGGTACGGGCTTAAATTTATTCATAAACATTTATAACATATATGTAATATCAATGCAACAAGATAATTCTTTTTAAGGCCACATCTATTTCTCGATTCGGGGTCGTTTTTGTTTTTTTAATAAAAGCATTTAGTAAATATATTTTGTCATCATAAAAACAATATAAAATTCTAATTTCTTGCTTACCTCTAATTCTCAATTCAAACAAATTTCTAGAAATAGGTTTTGAATATGGCATGGACAATTTATATGAATACATTTCCAATAACTTTATTTGTTTAAAAACTTTGGCATAAGTTGATTTTTCAAGGGTAAGTAAATAATCATGAATTGAAGAATTATAAAAAATTATTTCCATGTAAATATTATTACATATTTTATGTTAATTCATCTCAACACCACCTTGCTCACAAAAGTCCAAAATTGACTCCCCATCGAGCCACCGGTTAGTCCAATATCCAAATTAAAATTTACTCCTACCACTCGTTGACTATTATCCGTCACACAAGTTACAAAATTGGCACAATTTCTCACCGACACCCCACTATTTGTCAATTGGTAACTACCACTTTGGGCCGAAACCGAGGCCACTTTTGCGGTCACATTGTCACACCACAAGGTGGTTGTCCCGCCACTTTTTGTCCCAAAAGAAACTGATGTCCCTACCCCCGATGGGCAGACAAAACTATCACTACTAGCATCAAATATATTATTTTTTAATTTTGCCAAAACTATATTGGCCTCGTTGGTGGCTGTCTCCAATATAGCAGTGTTATTTTTGGCTCTAAACGACGATGTGATCACCCCTCCCACCACCACCATTAATACAATCGATATCCCCAAAGTTACCACCATTTCAATCAAAGTAAAACCCTGCCTGCCGGCAGGCAGGCCTTGTTTAATAACCATTTTTAATAAAGAATCTATTAAATTCCAAGCTCTGAGGATTTTTGCCAGGCCAATCAACCTTTACCAACACTTCGGCACAATTAGTTTCGGCAACTCCACAATTGGGATAGTTACTATTACCCGAGATATTGGTAAAACCGACAGTATAAATATAACCAACAAATTCTGGTTTTGTTAATCCACTAACATTGGTCAATGTCCAAAAATTATTGGTATCACTCTTGCTACTATTTATTTGCTCCTCCATCACCAAGGTCCCTAATTCTGTGGCTTTTTTCCTGTCAAAGTCATTTTTTTTGGAGGCCACCGTCATCAAAATTAAAACCACTACCCCGGTCAATACCAATCCCAAAATCCCCACCGCATAAATTGCCTCGACTACCCCCTGTCCTTTCAATTTACCCCTCCCAGTGAATTTATAAAAATTACCCTAGTTTCGGCAATTCCTTGATTTATCGATATTCTAACATCTGCCTTTTGCGTCGCCCCATAAAAACTGCCATTAACATCATTTGATAACTGTCCCGACCCACCCCAAAAATACAAAATCGCCGGGTTAAAAGTTACTGTTAACCCCGATTCCAAAATATTTTTTGAAAAATAAGTTGTCCCAACCCCATTGATATCCGCTTCAACATTTAATCCATTTACTCGTAATCTGACATAATTAACTTCATCGCTATTGCCCAATGGTGATTGTTTTACCTTAGCAAAATTAGCCGCCAATTTTATAGTCGAGGCCACCTCTGCCTGAGCCTTGTCTAATTTTTGTCTGATATTAAAATTATTCAAATAAATCACCCCACCCCCCACCAAAATAATCATCAACGATACCGTCACCATCAATTCGATTAATGTAAAACCCTTCTTTTTCATAAATTTAAATCTACAATTTCCAAAAAACAATTTCCAAAATCTTTATTTGGGATTTGTTATTTGTTTTATGTGATTTGTTTGGAACTTGTTAATTTGTTATTTGGAACTTTATTTTATAGATTAGTCACTCGATAATTGTAGCCACTACCATAACTACCGTTTGTCGAGCCCAAATCTTCCATTACTGCATCAATATGATAACTATATGAAGTATCACGAGTATAAATGTACGAATTAGATTTCGGATCACTCGGCCATAATTGTAAATAAATTGGCACTAGAATCGTTTGCACCGTTGCTGTCGCCGGATAGGTACTACCCACTTGTCGCACCATTTCTAGTGCCAATCTAACTTTTTCCAAATCAGATATCCGTCGTGAATCCCTAGCTTTTTTCCCCGAACCAGCATAACTTATCATAGCTATCGTCGAAATAACTACAATAATTGTGATCACCACCAACAATTCAATTAAAGTAAAACCATTTTGTTTGAAGTTTGCCTGCCTGCCGGCGAGGCAGGAAGTTTGAAGTTTAGTCTTTTCACTCATCATTGTTGATTTTTAACACAATAAAAAGCTCCTGTTCCCACTACAAAAGCACTGCAAGTATTGTTAGTCGAATTACCAGTATTATTTTCCAGTGCCGCGCAAATACAATACGAGCCCGCGGCCAAAGTCGGGAAATACGCCGTCCACCCCACCCCCAACGAATCAAGTTTTGGATCTTTGGGAAACACTTCTAATACCATCTGACCATTGGTCGCCGTCCACGAGCTAGCAGTCGTTGGGTAGACATAACTAGAAAATGCATAATATTGCTCGGCGGCTTTTTGCAATGAATTCATGTCTGACACCCGTCGCGAATCTCTCGCCTTTTTTTGCGCTCCCGAAAACGACATCGTCGCAATTGCCGTCAGTATGGCAATAATTGATATAGACACCAAAAGTTCAAATAATGTAAAACCTCTTTTGAAAACGTCATTGCGAGGAGCAATTATATTTAAGCGACGCGGCAATCTAAGTTTATTCATATTCAGTTTGCACAAACAACAAATAACTTGTCAACCGTTACTCCGATTCCACATTTCTTTTGTGAATTAATATCATCATCCCCCTGTCCCGAGTCCAAGGTCAACTGAATATTAAAACTATCACCATTATTTGTTTTAGTATAAGTAAAATTGGAATACCCCAAATTTAAAATTGAGGGCATATAACCTGTCATCCCTGTATCTAAAACATCAGGATAACTTTGATGATCGTTATAATATAGTCTCAATGAATTTTTAATCGCTTCCATGTCGGCAATATGAGCACTGTCCTTGGCCCTGTCCCTCGCCCCCATAAAATTTGGTATCGCAAATGCCGATATTATGGCAATAATCGATATCACCACCAATAACTCAATTAGTGAAAAACCCTTATTTTTCACAAATTTAAATCTACAATTTCCAAACTCACAAGTTCCAAACAAGTTCCAATTTTCAATTTCCAAAATGGATTTATTTGTAATTTGTAATTTGTTTTTTGTGATTTGCATGGAAATTGTAAATTTGTTATTTGGAAATTATATTATTGTAAAGTTCCATCTGTCGATAAAGATGTATTTGGTGACACATAACTAAAACAATAAGTTTCACCAGCATTTCCACAATTATAACTATGTACTTCACATTCTTTGTCTTCGGTGTTTTCTAGTTGAGCAAATATCGCATATTTCTTCAAAGCAGCATCTGTTTTGTAGCAATAAACCGGCAATTTAGTATTATTTTCTTTTGGCACCACCTTCATATAAACATAGCTACCATCAATCATTTCACCACCCCATTCTACTGGTACACCTTTTATCTCTATCCTACCATCAACATTCGCCGTCGGCATCACTCCATAATCGGCAAAATACATTTGTATGGCTTTAGAAATTCCATTTAAGTCTGACTTTCGTGAAACATCATTGGCTTTTTTCTTGGCTGTTTGAAACTGACCCACGGTAATCGACGCCAAAATCGCCATAATTGCAATCACAATTAATAATTCCACTAAAGTGAAACCTTTTTTCATATTTAATTTTAGCACTTTTTTTTAATTACATCCTGCTCCACAACAAGACACCACACAACTGGCTTTACAAATACCCACATAACAATTTGGACCAACACAACCAGTCCCCGCCGAATTACAAACATTAGGCTGATCTTGAGGGTCTGGTTTATAATAACAACCTCCGTATAAAGCACATTCGGGATCTTGGGATACGTCAAACCAATTAATATTTGAACTTGATACCCCATAATTTACCATTTCTGCCGTAATACTTCCCCCCACAATATATGAAGGCAAATAAGTCCATCCCAAGGGGATAGCGGCATCACTTTTGTTTTCCAAATTAGTCAAAACTTTGTACCATTTATTACAACTACTAAACCGCGGGTCTTCCACCACAATTGTATATGGTTTTTTATTTGGATCACAGGGCCAATTTGACAACCATGGCGAAAAAATCCCTTTATTACAATTTGACGCCAAGCCCAAACTATCAATTATAGCTTGATTAGGGTAACAACCTTTGTCATTAAAATATTCTTCAAAGGCAACTTTTATTCTCCCCAAATCTTTTTTTCTTTGGGCATCGCGAGCCTTATTAAACACCCCCGTCGAATTAAAAATTCCCACCGCAATTATGGCCAAAATTAACATAATTGTCACCACAATTATAAGTTCAACCAAGGTAAAACCGCTTTTCTTCATAAATTTAAATCTACAATTTCCAAATTCACAATTTCCATTTTTGGAACTTGTCAATTTGTTTTTTGGAAATTAAGTTATCTTAATATTACACTAAAAAAATAATTAATTAATTTGTCACCAAATATTTTTGCCACGACTGTTCCCACAATTAAAAATGGGCCAAAGGGGATGGGATTTTCTTTTTTGACTATTTTTAAAAATAACAAAACCAAAGAAACTATCGCCCCTACCACAAAAGCAAAATAAATTGCTACAACTACATTTGGCCACCCCAAAAATAATCCCATAAATAAAGCGTATTTTACATCTCCCATCCCCATCGCCTCACTGCCCCGAATTTTGATTCGATTTAAAATAAAGAAAAACAGCAACGATCCCAATCCTGCATATATATATTGTAAGGGCAGATTCCCATATCTGCCCATTATCAATAATAATGATATCCCAATCAATGTATATGTCGAAAAATCCGGCAAAATCATATATTTTAAATCAAAAACTAAACTAAACATCAACAACGAAGCAATTGCTAGATAAATTAAAATTTCCCAATAATTCGTAATTCGTAATTCGTAATTCGTAATTAAAACAAATATTATTCCCATAGATAGTTCTAACAGGGGATACTGTACCGGCAATTTTTTACCACAACACCTTGTCTTGCCTTTTTGCATTATCCACGATATCACCGGAACATTCTCATACCATTTCAATTGCCTGCCACAAAAATCACAATATGATCGATTTTTGTTTGTCTTTTTTTTGGAAATTGGAAATTGGAAATTGGAAATTAGTCCATAGGCTTTAGCCGTTCTGTATACCGCCATATTCAAAAAACTTCCCACACACAAACCTAGCACAAAAAACATTATTCCCACTCTTTACTGTACCAAACCTTCTGGTACACAAACTACATTGGCCGCCACGTCACTCGGAACATATGTAAATGGATTTGGGACTAAACAAGTGGCACTTTGATCAACCAATGTCTCACCTACTGGATCAATACATTTTAAGTCAGCTAATTTAGACCCTTGTCTATTTGCCACTGCTTTAGGGTGAAAACAAACATAATTAGAATCAGAACCATTGTGATAAACATACATTACATCCTCAGGTTTCGGACTACCAGAAAATGGTTCTTTACCCATAAAAGAACTTTTTAACTCGGAAGTAGTAATCAATACTCCGTCCGAAGTTCCCACCCCTTTTACTCCAAACTCAACATCAATGCTACCAACCACTATGGCCACACCCGAAGGTATCGAAGTACCCACTTGGTTCCAAGGATATTCATTTTGAGAAGCATAAAATCTTTCCAAAGCACCCAAAACTTCAGCCGCATCGTTTTTAAATTTAGCATCACGAGCTTTGTTTGATTGTTCAATTGGATTAATTGTTGCCAAAACTGCCACCGATAAAATCGCAATCAAAGCAATAACTATCAATAATTCCACTAAAGTAAAACCCTGCCTCAAAATATATTTATTTTTCATAAATTAATTAAACGCTATTAAAATGACGATGTCAAGTTATAGATTGGCATAACTACGGCAACTACCAAAAAACCTACTCCAATTCCCAAGACTACCATAATTAATGGTTCAATTGCCGCCGTCAATGCTGCCACTGATTGTTCCGCTTCTACCGAAAAATAACTGGCAACTTTTAGTAATACTTCATCCAACCGACCTGTTGCCTCACCCGTCGCTACCATTTGGGTCACAATCACCGGAAAGACATTAGTATTTTCAAATGAAACCGATATCCCAAATCCTTTTTGAACTTTTTGAGCAATATCGTTATAGGCATTTTTATAAACCTCGTTACCTGACACCGTCCCTACAATTCGCAAAGCTTCCACCAACGGTATTCCCGCCGTCAATAACATCGACAATGTTCGACAAGTCGAGGCCATAATAGTTGTTTGTGATAATTTTCCCATAATCGGCAAACGCAAAATAAATTTATCTTTTTTCAAATTAAACACCGCATTTTTCGCTCCAATTTTAAGAATTATTGGTGGGGCTACAAATAAAATCGGAAACAAAAACCATAATTTGGCCATCCAATTTGACACCGTCATTAACCCCTGAGTAATCGCTGGCATTTTGGCTGTTCCAAAATCAGCATACAGACTAGTTAGTTTGGGAATCACAAAAATCATCATCACCACCATTACCGCCAACATCCCAATTATAACGATAGTTGGGTAAATCATTGCCCCTTTAACCTTGCCTTGAAATTCATTTTCATTTTCCAAATTTGTCGCTAACTTGGACAAAATTTCTTCCAACACCCCAGCCTCTTCACCGGCTGACACCGAAGCCACATAAGCTTCACCAAAAATATTCATATATTTTTCCATTGACCCACCCAACGACATCCCTCCCCGAACATCAGCCAATATTTTTTCCAAAATAATATATAACGACGAACCACTTTCTTGTTGATTTTTTAGTAGGGCCAAAGCATCGGTCATCGGTAATCCCGCCGTCATCATAGTTGCCAATTGTCGGGTAAAATTTGAAATCATTTTTCCCGAAATTCGGCCACTAACTTTACGCCAAAGTTCAATTATTATATTTTCATTTTTTATTTCCACCTCCAAAGGCACTAGACCGTTAGCCCGTAAAGACTCAATCACACTTTTTTCGGTGGCCAATTCCAATTCACCTTTAACCACTTTTCCTGACCAATCTTTAGCTTTATATTGATACTTAGCCATTTTTTAGACGAACTGATCGTAAATAATTTTGTAACTCTACCGGTTTTAAAGTATAACTCATGGCCACTTCTTCCAAAACCTTGCCTTGTTTAATTAAATTTGCCAAATACATTTCCATACTAAACATTCCCAAATCTCCCCCTGTTTGGATAATGTTGTCAATCATAAAAGTTTTGCCTTCACGGATAATATTTTTGACCGCATTGTTAGCTACCAATACCTCCATGGCTGGCACTCGTCCTCCATCAACCGACGGCAACAATCTTTGTGACACCACTGCCGTCAACACTGTTGATAGTTGGGTTCTAATTTGGGCTTTTGAATTTTCCGGGAAAACGTCGACAATTCGGTCAATTGTTTGAGCGGCCGAATTGGTATGCAAAGTAGAAAAAACTAAATGACCAGTTTCTGCCACTGTTAAGGCCAATTGTATCGTTTCTAAATCTCGCATTTCTCCTACAAATACCACATTTGGATCTTGTCTTAATACTGACCGCAAGGCCCGATCAAAACTCTTGGCATCTGTCCCTAATTCCCGCTGGGTTATCAAAGATTTAAGTGGCTTAATTACATATTCAATTGGGTCTTCGACGGTAACGATATGTCCCCCTACATTTTTGTTTATCTCGTTTAATATCGAGGCCACAGTTGTTGATTTACCCTGTCCTGTCGGTCCAGTTACCAAAATAAAACCTTGTTTTAATTTCAAAAAAGTATTCAAAACTGGTGGCAAACTCAACGTTTCCATATCAGGAATCTCAAAAGGAATAACTCGTAAAACCATGGCCGGGGAGCCATTACTATAAAAAATATTGGCTCTAAACCTAGCTTCACCCACCGTCACTGAAAAATCCAAGTCTTTTTCCACTACAAATTTATCTCGCTGTTCTTGGTTTAATATCGACAAAATCATGGTTGCCATTTCATTTTTTTCTGGCAATTCAAAATTACCCACCGAGACCAATTCCCCATTTATCCTAAATTTAGGTAAAATAGTCCCCGACAAATGCACATCCGAGGCTTTGTTTACCAAGGCTAATTTTAATAAATTTTCAATTTTTATATTCATAATATTATTTTAACTTAAATAACAAAAAAACAAATTCACAAGTTCCAGACAAGTTCCAAGTTTTAAAATCACAAATTACAAAGTTTTTGGAAATTGTTTTTTGTTATTTGTTTGGAAATTGTAAATTTGTAATTTGGAAATTAATACTGAGCAACGCGAAGTACCTCTTCTAAAGTCGTCACTCCTTCTAAAACTTTAACAAAACCGTCTTGTTTCATAGTTAACATCCCTTCATCCATCGCCTGTTTTTGGATAGCCGCAGCCGATGTTTTTTCCACTACCATTTTAGCAATTTTTTCAGAAATTGGCATCACCTCATAAATAGCAATTCGTCCTAAATATCCAGTACTATTACACTTATCACACCCATTAGGGTGGGGGAGTGTCATAGTTTTGCCATCTCGCTTCCACTTATCCGCAATCATGTCATAAATCGGCCCTAAAGTTTCTTTAATCACCGCCTCATTATCCGATTTTAATTCGTCACTAGTAACACAACTGGGGCATACTTTTCGCAACACCCGCTGAGCCACCACACAAGTCAAAGCCGAGGTTAGTAAAAATGGTTCCACTCCCATATCAATCATCCGTGGCGGGGCTCCTGAGGCATCATTGGTATGCAAAGTTGAAAAAACCAAATGGCCAGTTAAAGCCGCATTTATGGCCAATTCTGCTGTTTCCGTATCACGAATTTCTCCCACCATAATTACATTTGGGTCTTGACGCAAAAACGATCGTAGGGCCGAAGCAAAAGTTAAACCCGCTTGAACATTTACCTGGACTTGATTAACCCCCTTCATTTGATATTCCACTGGGTCTTCCACCGTCACTACATTTACTTTTGCAGTCGCTACTTTATCTAGTACTGAATACAAAGTTGTTGTTTTACCCGAACCGGTAGGACCACAAACAATAATAATTCCATGAGGTCTTTCAATCGATTCAATTAAATTTTTGAGTGCCAAACCTCGCAGACCCAAATCAGGTAAAGACGGCACTTTTTGAGCTTTACGAAGTAACCGCATGACCACCTTTTCTCCATAAGATACTGGTAAAGTTGAAATACGCAAATCAACTTCCGTCCCATCGACCGAAATATTAAATCGGCCATCTTGGGGCATTCTTTTTTCATCAATTTTTAAATTTGCCAAAATTTTAACCCTCGACACCACTGCCTCCAACACATTACGAGGTAATACATATTTTTCCTGCAAAATACCATCAATTCTATACCTAATTCTCACATTTTCCTCCAATGGTTCAATGTGGATATCCGACGCTCGCGACTTAACCGCATATTCCAAAATTGTCGAGACTATCTTGGCAATTGGGGCTTCAGCCGAAACTTTTTGTCTTTTATCACCCTCGGTTTTAAAAGTATCAATTTTTTGCTCGTCTAGAGCCTTGGTTACCTCGGTGGTGATTCCTTTTTCTCTTTCATATTTTTCCCGGATAAATGACTCGATTTGTTTAACCTCGGCCATGGCTGTTTTTATTTTTAGACCCGTCTTTTTTTCCAAAAACTCCACTGTTTCCAAGTCAAGGGGGTTACTCATCGCCACCCATAACGATTTATCCTTAGGATCCATCTGATAGGGGACTACTTTATATTTTTCGGCCACACTTTGAGGCACCAAGGCCAAGGCCTCCGGAGCAAAACCAATTTCTGTCAAATCCACAAAAGGAACACGCAAAAATTCAGCCTTAACTTTGGCAAAATCCAAATCACTCAACAATCTTTTTTGCAAAATAATTTCTTCTTCTGACTGACCACTTTGCAGTCGTTCCAAATTTATTTTTTCCGCCGCCTCTTGCGTCAAATAATTGTGAGCCACCAACACATCGACTAAATTTTTATAAACCATACTATAATCATAGTAGACTACTATGACCTTCCCTTCAACCCTTATTATTGGCACTGATTACATTTCTTTACTAGAATCTCTTGGTCATTCTGCTTTGCAGAACCCCGACTTATTGATAATCGACCAAGATTATTCCATCGAAGCCATCAGAAAAATCAATCTTTTTTTACAAAAATTATCTTACAACCATAAAAATAAAGTAATTTTAATTAAAAATATCGAAAACCTAGATATCCTCCACCAAAATACACTTTTAAAAAATATCGAAGAACCAGGGCAAAACAACTATTTTATTTTAACTACCCAAAATCAATCCAAAATTATACCCACCATCATTTCTCGATGTCATTTAATAATTCAAAAAAACACCTCTCCCATTATCCAAAATTCTCTATCGGTACCAACTGATATAAAATCTGCTCTAGAAATTTCGTCTGCGATTGAAAAAAATAATATAAAAAATACTTTACTAAACGAATTAAATTATCTCCAGCAAGATTTAATTAAAAACCCCTCAACAAATTTATCCCAAAAGATCAACACATTACTCAAATCAATCGAATTTATTGATAGCAACCTCGACCCTAGGCTAGCTTTGGATTATTATCTCCTAAAATCTACGATCTAAATCCTACGATCGATAATCCAATTCCCAGATTTCCGCATTTTCCCCTCATTGACTTTTAAAAATTTGCTATAATAGGCCAAGATGTTTTCACCGCTGTTTACCATCAATAATAAAATACTCAAAAACATAGGCGCCATCGAGGCCGCCAAGGCCATCATTGACGAGGCCCCGCTTATCCCGGCTTACGAAAAACAATTTCAACAAGAAGCTATTATTCGCACCGTTCATTTTGGTACCCGCATCGAAGGTAACGACCTAACCTACCAAGAAGTTGCCAAATTAGTCGAAGGTCGCGATATTACTGGTACCGCCCGCGATATTCAAGAAGTCATTAATTATCGCAATGTTATGAGTTATTTAGAGGAACTTTGGGCATTATATGATGCTAACATGCCCCTACCCGAGGAAAAATTTGACCCGTCAGTTGACCCCAAAAATCGTCACTTTTTTTACTCGGAAACTATCATCAAAAAAATTCATGCCCTAACTACTTACAAGGTTATTGAAGCCACCCAAACTGGTCAATATCGTCGTCAACAAGTTGTTCTCAAAAACACTCGCACCGGTGAAGTTGCCCACCGACCCCCTCCCGCCATCGAAGTTCCTTATTTAATGCAAGATTACATCGAATGGCTCAATAGCCCGGAATCACAAGATTTTCACCCGGCTATTAAAAGTGCTATTACCCACTATATATTAATTGCTATCCATCCCTTTATCGAAGGCAATGGCCGTAGTGCCCGGGCTTTTGCCGTTCTGCCACTTTATGCCCAAGGTTACGATATTCGTCGTCTATTTTCCCTCGAAGAATATTTCGACCGTAACGCCGAAGTTTATTACAATATTATCCAGTCCACCCACGAGCTAAACTCTGATTTATTTTTACGCGATTTAACCAACTGGATTGAATATTTTAGCGAGGCCCTTGCTATCGAATTAACCCGAGTTAAGGACAAAGTTCAAACTCTGTCTCGCGACCTTAAATTTAAACAACGGCTAGGTGGCCACCAAGTTCACTTGACCGAAAGACAAATAAAATTAGTCGAATTTATGCAACAATTTGGTGGTCTACGCATGCCCGATGCCAAATCACTTTTACCCATGGTTTCCGACGACACTATTTGGCGTGATCTCAAAAAACTAATTGATGATAAGGTTGTTGTCAAACGAGGTTCCACCAAAGGCGCCTACTACTCCCTAGCCACGGTATAATTATTTCATGCTGACTTTAGATAAAATTAATCTTCAAACTACTAGTCCCGAGCAAATAGGGGAGTTGTTAATCGAGGCCAAAAAGGCCTACTACACCGGTGGCAAACCAATCATGGACGACCACACCTATGATACTTTAGAGGAAATCTTGCGTCAAAAACTACCTAATCATCGGATTTTTTCCAAAGTTGGTAATCCAAACTTTGACACTGGTTTTGACAAAAAACACCACTCCATGCCCATGGGTTCGCAAAACAAAGTTACTAACATTAAAGACTTAATTCATTATTTTGAATTAAAAAAAATCTCCCCCTCCTTGTCAAAGGAGGGGGTTGGGGGGTGGATTTTACAACCAAAATGTGACGGAATTTCAGTTGAAATTGAATATAAAGACGGTAAATTAGTCGATGCTATCACCCGCGGTGACGGCGAAATTGGTGATGTCATCACCCAAAATGTGGTTAAGATGAAAAATTTTGTAAATAATCCAAAAGAATTCACCGGCTCAGTTCGTTGTGAAATCATGGTGACTAAAGAAGATTTTAAAAAATTACCTCCCGAATATTCCAATCCCCGCAATGCCGCCTCAGGAATTAGTCAAAGATTAGATTCCAAATTTTGCGAGTATTGTTCGTTATACGCAGTCGATTTATTTACAGGTAGAGACGTGATTAATCACGTCTCTACCAAAAAATTAGACATTTCTACTGAACAACAAAAAATCGATTTATTAACCAATCTTGGTTTCACCCCCGTGCAATCTTTTTTATGCCAAAATTTTGACGACATCGAAAAAATCTATCAAGAATTTTTAACTCAAAAAAGATTGGATTATCCTTTTGAAATCGACGGTCTGGTAATAAAAATTAATGATAATAAATTAGCCCAATCTCTAGGTATTAAAAATAATCGGCCCCAATATCAAATTGCCTACAAATTTCCTGCCAGTACCAACACTTCCACTATTTTAAATATCGACTGGCAAGTCGGTCCCATGGGGGCCATTACTCCAGTGGCTCAAATTGACCCCATCGAATTATCTGGCGCTATTATTACTTTTGTCTCCCTTGCCAATCACGATTTAATTATTCAAAAAAATATTAACGTCGGTGACATCATCGAAGTTACTCGTCGTGGTGATGTCATCCCCCATATCGAAAAAGTCATTACCAAAGTAAGTGACGGCCACACGACCATCCCCGCCACCTGTCCTTCTTGCAGTACTATCTTAATTAAAGAATCAAAATTACTTCGTTGCCCCAATACTAAAAATTGTTTATCCCAAATTATCGGTTCTCTCAATCTTTTTTGTCATACTTTAGACATTTTAGGTCTGTCCGACAAAACTATCCAAAAACTTTACGACGCTAAAAAAATTATCACTCCTGGCGATTTCTATAAATTAAAAATCGACGATATTGCCCCACTTGACAATCTCGGCGAAAAATCAGCCAAAAATATTATTAATCAAATCCAAAACAAAAAAAAGCTAACCCTCAAACAGGTTTTCGACTCATCCATCATTCCCAATTTCTCCGGTGCTCGGATTCAACAACTAATTACCGAGGGTTATGACACTCCCGAAAAATTATTAAATTTAAATTTAGACAATATAATCAAAATCAAAGGCTTTCAAACCACTCTGGCTCAAAAAATAATTGACGGTATTAATTTACGGAGAGATTGGATCGAATCGATATTATCTCAAGTATCCATTGTAGAGACGTCATTAATGACGTCTCTACAAAAATTAAACAATAAAACATTTTGTATTACAGGTAAATTAAAACAACCTCGTCAAAAATTAATTGACATAATCGAATTCCACGGTGGCAAATTTCTTTCCTCCGTCACCAGCAATACCAATTATCTTATTTGCAACGAGAAATCTGACTCCGATAAATATAAATCTGCCTTAAAATTAAATGTGCCCATCATTACCGAAAAAGACTTTGGCGCTCTCATCTCCTGACTGCTAGTTACTATATCAAAATAAATTAAACCTATCTTTAGGATATATTTATATATCAATCTATATCATGGTATATAATGAATCATGAAACTTTTTGTCGGCCTAGGTAACCCAGGAAAACTTTACCTTAATACTCGTCACAATGTTGGCCACCAAATAATCGATATTTTAAAAACCAAAGATTTACTTCATGCCAAATTTGAAACCAATACTGGATTCATGAACGAAGCTGGTTTATCAGTCCAAAAAGTTATCAACTTTTACAAAGTTGATTTAAAAGATTTTTATTTAATCCATGACGACCTTGATATCCCAATAGGGGAGTTTAAGGTCCAGTTTGACCGCGGTCCCGCCGGTCACCATGGCGTCGAGTCGGTCATTGCCCATCTTGGCAGTCAATCTTTCACTCGTATTCGGGTTGGTGTCGGCAAACCAACTAATAATATCCCAATAGAAGACTATGTCCTCCAAAAATTCTCCGTAAACGAAAAAAAACTCCTGTCTCCAGTCATCACCGACATCATTACACTAGTGAACAAAATAGTAGAACAATAATATCTATCTATATATAGGATACAAATTTATATAGTAAATAATTAGTTATCAAATACAAAATAAAATATTTATATAAAATATATAGGACTGTATATCTAAGAAAATATTCCTAATCAAAAACGACTACATATGATTGTCAAAGATATACTTCGATAGTTTGTTGGTCATAAATAAATATATCAAAACATATCACATAGATATAAACCGCATACAGAGTGAATCTCCGTACGGATATTATATATATCAAACTACATCATATGCTTTCTAAACCAAAAACTTATATAAACTATATTTTTAGCTTATTTTATCTTTTAAACAAAACCACCACCGATTCTTTATAAAATTTCATAAAAAATAGTCTCTTAATTTATCAACTTTCACCAAGAATTTATAAAAATAAAATCTGTCAAAACTAATAATATGTCAGTACTAAAATATGACAACTAAATCAATAAGCCGTTTAGTACCAAACAATCATCTCAACAAACTTTTCCAAATCTCATTAGCAAAAAAATATCTCGAGTGCTAATGGATGTATCAAATTAAATAAAACCAATCTTTAGCCAATCCTTTTATATAATTTTATATCTATAGATATCAATATCTATCAAAGTCACCTAATTTTAGAAACTCTTGGTAAGATATATTTATTAATAATTTGGGCTCGTAGTTAAACGGTATAACATATCATTCGCATTGATATATTAGGGGTTCAATTCCCCTCGAGTCCACCATGATTACTTCAAAACCACCCCAACTATTTGCTGACACTTTAGTTGAATATAAAAA
>VFLE01000192.1 GCA_009885205.1 Candidatus Shapirobacteria bacterium
CCTTTTCCCCATTTGACCCCTCCTTTTCCCCATTTGACCTCTCCTTTTCCCCCTTTGACCTCTCCTTTTCCCCATTTGACCTCTCCTTTTCCCCATTTGACCCCTTTGTTTAACCCTTTACACCGATGAACATTTAAAAGGAGGGGTCAAAGGGTATGGAATTATGATGACGTAGTTTCCCTTATTTTAAGCACCTCGCTTCGCTCGGGAATAACTGACCAGACATGCATTTATTTTCATCGGTAACAGAAATACAGCTACGTTTTCCGTTATATTCTCCGACTAAACACCATTTTGATTTGTTGGAAGAAATCGGATTTTGTATGGGGTTATTGGTAGAATCCGATCTTGGTTCAGAATATGCTTTATTGGCCTGTGCTTTTGCGCTATTTAATATTTGGTCAAGATCGATGGGCGCGGGCGCGGGCGCAGGAGCAGGAGCAGGTGTAGGTGCTTTAATAGGTGTGGGTATAGGTATAGGAACGGGCGTAGGCACAGGGACCGGAACTTGAATAATATTTGCAGTCGGAATAACCGAGGCCGCGACATTGGGATTCAATGGAGGTACCGGGATATTCGTTTTGCTTACTCCTAAATTTACTACGTTGTCAAGAACGACATTTTGTCCAAGATTCGGATTTATATTGTTCGAATTTCGCAAAAGATTACCGATTGAGTGAACAGATCCATCGGCGATATCTACTCCGGTTTTAGTGGTATCCGCAACCACATCCGCGGTTTTATTTAAGACAGCACCCGTCGTATCACTTACCTTGAAGAAAAAACTCATTATATAAGGGCCAATCCAATTGATAATATACTGAATACCATCTCCTAATAATGTCAATAAATTTATTCCTAAAAGAGACAAAACAAGCAATAATACAAGAGTTATAATTAACACATTTTTATCTGCCAGATAACGTGTTGTAGTTGTATAATAAGAACCAAGTGCGCTCGCCGTTGAATTTGATTGATTTGTTTTGGCGATGGGTCGAACTTGATTTAATGGTTGAGGTTGAGATGATTCCATTATATATATTATATATAATATAGCTCTGAAAAAGTATTGGAACAAGGAGAATATAGTTTGGCCTTTATTTTGATGATCGGGTCTTCCTTCTGTTGCGCTTTGTCTTCCGATTGCGTTTTTTTTTCTTTAATGTACCTCCTTTTCCTGTTCCCGTTATTGCACGATACACACTAGTAAACATACCGGGTTTTTTTTCTGGTTGTGTATTTGTCACTGGATATATTATCGCTGGTTTAAACCGAGCGTCCAATAAAGCCTTTTCGCATGTTATTCTTACACTTGGGTTTTGTTTTATCATTTGTTTTATTAAATGAATTAACTCTTCATTTTTTTTTTTTGAACTCCTAAAATCACTCATGTCAAACTGTAATTGATCCCATGTGTGTTCTAAATATGGAGGTGTATTTTTTTTATTTTTAATCAGGTTAACGGAAAAATAAGTAATTAACATCATTAATCCAACCGAATAAACATCAAAATTAATATGAATTTTCCCCAACAACTCTTGACTGTTTTTCAGTGTTTCGACAAAATACGGGTCTTGATAAAGTGGGTTTCCAAATTGAGGTTTTTCTATAAAAAAATCGACATATTCTTTATTGTCCATTCCAGGGAACCCTTCCAAATGCGTGGCAAATCCAAAATCAAATATTTTTCCGTTTCCACTCAAATCAATGCCTACATTTTCATTTTTCATATCTAAATGCACAAACCCATTTTTATTCATATGCATTAGTCCCGTTAAAACAGCCTCAAAATATTTTGTACAATCCATAACACGAAAATCTCTGCCGTTATTTTCCTTTATTTGGTTGTCGATACGGGTATAAAGATCCATTTCTAATCGTTCGATAATCGCATACACGCGCGTTTCACCGGTGCTTTTTTTTAAGTATCCAAAATCATATACTTTGCATATACATTCCTCCCCTTTTTCTTCCAAATCAGATAAATATTTTTGCATGAAAAGTCCGTTGACCGCTAGATGCAGACCTAGATGCAGACCTAGATGCAGACCTAGATGCAGACCTAGATGCCTCTGATGTGCTGTCCCCTAACCACCAACCTAAAATTCTTTCTGGATTCATTCTCTAATATAACACTATATTTTATATTTCCTACTAAATTCGTACAAATCCAAGGGCAATTATATTTTTGTATAATAAATGAGCGTTTTTAATTTTATGGAGACATTCTTTTTCATTAGTTTAGGCATTACTTTTATTTTAATTTTGCTCTTGGTATATCACTTCAAAGAACGACTTTCGTCAGTTGAGCACCAAAGTGATACGATGTTTGATATCATCAATAATATGGTGAAAGAGATGGCAATTATCAAAACCATTGCTACAAATGCGAACAATAACGCTTTCTCATTTAGCCAAACTCAACACGCCGATTTAAAAAATGAGAAAAACGTGGACCTTTTTTTAAAGGATCCTCCGGTGGACGTTCAGCAAATTTATTTAGGCAAAGATGAGGATGAGGATAAAAGCGATAGCGAAGATGAGGATGAGGATAAAAGCGATAGCGAAGATGAGGACGAGGATGATAAAATAATTGTTTCGGATGATGAAGATAAAAG
>VFLE01000180.1 GCA_009885205.1 Candidatus Shapirobacteria bacterium
CCCTTGAAAAGGAGGGGTTTTAGGGGAACGTAGTTCCCCTAAGCGAATTCTGATGACCTTGGTTCCCTTACCCCTTGAAAAGGAGGGGTTTTAGGGGAACGTAGTTCCCCTAAGCGAATTCTGATGACCTTGGTTCCCTTAACACTTATAAAAGGAGGGATCTTAAGGGAACATTGGTTCCCTTAACCCCATAAAGTCGGCAACAATCCAGAATAAGATTTCGCCGGAACATTTTTATACGTTTTATTTTTTTTCCCGCGGGTTATACTATCTGTTTCCGCCTCTTTTTTATAAACGCGCGTTTTTTTCATTTTTTTCATATCCTTATTTTCCCCCGGATTGTATTTAAAAAACCATTCTTTAAAGTCGCGACTGTTTTTGTCCCCCTTCAGTTCTTTGTATTTATCGGCTTTTATTGCGCGTATGCTTTCTAGAGTTTCCTGCTTTCCATAACACGAACTACTAAACCGTTTAAGCAACCCTTTTTGTTCAAGCCGATTCTGTTGTTCCACGTTAAAAAGAAATTGCGCCATACATAAAATACGGTCTTTGTAATAATAAATCGCATTCGAATACATAAAAGCCAAATAAAAATTCAAAATAGTATCAATTGTCGCCACATTTATTTCCTGATTTCCAATACGAATCGTATTATAGTTATGACAGGCAATCGGCTCATAAATAAACGCAACAGTTTCTTTTCCGATTTTTATTTCAATATGGCGAGGAATAATTTCGTCAAAGGCCTCATGTTCTACTATTGTTATTTTTTTGAACCCGGCATCTTCTAATCTCTCTTTAATAATGGCGGCACATTTTTCCGGATCTTCAATCAACACATCGAAATCCGGTATTTTTCGTACTAAATGCTGATGCTCTTTTGGCATATATCTCGAATATAAACTACTCGCGTATCCTCCAAAAAAGATTGCCCCCATTTCAATAAAGGTATCCCGAACCGTCACATATATTTTATCCGAATCTTCTGTGTTTGTGTCCATTTTTCGTTGAAAATCGATGGTATTACAGTCATATCCCACATTCATCGGATGGTATTTATTCAATAAAGTAAGACGTTTCAACACTTTTTCCCATCGGCTTATATCCCCCGCTGGTCGCGAAAGTTCTAAATACATATTCATTCGCAAAAGATTCGGCGGCGAATATTTTATGCCCGATACGGATATGGCCTCTTTGGATATAGATTTGAATAATTCGGGATGAATCTGTGTAATATCCGCCATGGGAATGAAATTCACAAATACTTTATAGGTTCCCTTATGTACGCCCGATTTCGCTTCTACTTCTTGATATCCCGCCGCATAATAAATATCAGTCAGTTCTTTTGCATCATCCAACGCGTTTGGTGAATAAAAATCATAATCCGGTATTTCTATTTCTTTGTTATAAAATTGGGCGTATTTTGGTAATATATTATTGATTGCCGTTCCGCCATAACATACGAGTTTTTTGCGCACAAGAAATTCTTCTAAAATATCTATCATTTTTTTTATTTGATCGCTATTGGCGATTTTCTCACCTTGGATTTTTTCATTTTCGTCGACGGCCTGGCGCAAAATGGCCAATTCGCAATCTTGGAACGTCATGTTATCGTTGCATGCTTCAGATTTATATTTGGATGATGTTCCTTGTTTTTTTTTCATATAATTAAAATAGGATGATATTTTAATTTTTACGTTTATTTTTTGTAATACGACGATTTTTTTTTCCTCCTTTTTTCAAAGATGTCTCGTTTTCATCTAAAGGAATTTTTTGTAATGCCTTCGTTATTTCTTCTTCCGTTTTTTTCACCTCTTCTTTTGATTCAGTAACATTTATTTTAAGTTTTTCGGGATCAAACGAAAGAACGTCCAATGGGTTTTGTTCGAGCCATGCGTCTCTCGTGGAATTAGCAAGCGTGGCACTAGACTCCTCATACCTCCAATCCCTCGGTTGTTCATCATAATGTTTAAAATTACCGTACACCCTATCAAATTCATTTTTGATGCTTTTTTTGGCGGCCGACTTGTTATCCCAATGAGCACTGTGCTCGGCGGGGTGTTTTTTGTGGGCCAACCTTTGTTCGTCGGTCATCTTGTTACTCCATTGAGGCTCGTAATCGGTGCGGTTTTTTTCATAGTCTTTATCCATCATTTTGGCGAAATTGCGTATGTCTGCATCCAGTTTTATTTCGGCTCCAGTCAAGTCTCTACGACGACACGCTATATCCTCATATTTTGTTTTTTTTTCCTGATATTTACCAAACCAGGATTTATAATGCTCATCACACTCATATGCATAACCACGAGTTGCAGGATAAAAGCTATGATCACCAATCGTCTCACCCCTCAACTCATCCCAGTGCGCGCCTCGTAGAAATTTAAATTTATTCACCACTTTATTTTCAATAGACGGATTCCGTATTAAAAAATTATCTACCGATACATTTTTCCATATATGCGGATAGTTTATTTTGTTACCGGTTATTTTTGCGTTATTTAATTTTTTAAGCAAATTTTCTCTAGCTCTACGATCATTCCAACTTGCGAACATCGCCGCCGGTGTTGCCACCGCCTCGCCGGTAAACGAGAAAAACCCACGAACCGTTTTATAAAGCAAACTCGTCGGATCGATTTTAGCTATAAGAGATGGACCAAGTCTCATGATAGTACTAAAAAACCGAGAAAACGCAGCCGGAATTGCATTAGCCATTGATATATATATTCTAGAAGTATCAACTGCACTACGTAGGGTTGCATCTTTTATATCAAGTTCGCCACCGTATAAATAATATCCTAGTATTCCACCTTTATGTTTTTTCGTATTTCGCTTACGCGAAATTTTTTTTGCCGTTTTTTTCATTTTGTATATATATATATAATTTTACTAAATGTTGTTTATTTTTTTTAATCTAAATTATACCATAGTTGAACGATGTTCTGTTTCGACTAAAACTTGGGCTCACGCTAGTTACTAAAATCTTTAATATATTTAACCGCATATTTAATCGGAACAAACGCACATTTATATGTTCGAAATAAATCCTCATAAACCGAAAGACGCGAATCATTCAAATAAAAACTCTGGGCAACAATTTGCGCCCCATAATTCTCAATCAAATACATCGAATCACAATTCGTAGAACTAAATATTCCCGTATTTGGCATAACAATTCGCATCAAATAGACGCTTGGATCCGGTGGATTAATCGATTGATACAAAAGATCCTTTTCTTTATAAATACGCACCGTATCACTCGCGCTCTCCATATTCACTAAATTTTTCAAATTGAAACACATTGCATCAGCGTCACCGCAAATCGGATAATTCATATAGCCCGGGGACGTCGATCGATCCACAATCAATACTATTTGTCCCATTAATTGAGCGATGGGGGTATCCGGTGTCACCGGTCCGCGATGCAATTTATTTTTAAGAAGTGTGGCCACCGAGGTCGCAATGCTTTGATACGCATCGTTCGCAAATGTTTTTATGCGCAGTTGTATAAAGAGGGGATCTTTCTCATTCGGCACATTGTCGTTAAATGCATTCGCCATAATGGTTGAAAATGCACCGTTCAATGATATAGGTAAATCACGCGAAGTAAATGATGTATACGATGGATCATAATTCGATTTCGAATATGCGACCACTGGAACGCCGTCTTTATAATATACTTCGAAATCCAAAAAACGACATCCTCTAGACAAAACATATTTAATCATATTCGTATTCATATATCCTCCGCTATATGCGCTATTGGAAGAAGCTTTAATGCAATAATCGCGTAATTGAAGTGGTAATCCTTCAACTATATGCAAACTCGCAATTCCGCAGCCATTCGAGATATTTTCGACGCTCGTCAATTCCAATTCTTTCACTACCGTTGTATCATCGGAAAATGGCGGTGGTGGATCGTTTTTCTCAGTCTTTTTCTTTTCAATCGCTCGATATAGAATATATATTAAAATAATGGCAATCACCGAAATGAGTACAATATTGATTGGATTCATATATGTATTCGAATAAAAAAATTATATATAGTATATAATACTATATATAAGAAATGGCGGGAGGGTTACTAAATATTATCTCCGTCGGAAATGCCAATGTGATTTTAACAGGAAATCCGACCAAGACGTTCTTTAAAGTGACTTATTCTAAATATACTAATTTCGGCTTACAAAAGTTTCGGCTCGATTTTGAAGGAGCGCGCGATTTGCGGCTTACTGATGAATCCAAGTTCACATTCAAAATGAAAAGGTATGGTGATCTACTCATGGATACGTATCTTGTTGTAAATATTCCTAATATTTGGAGCCCTATTTATCAGCCTTGTCCCGATACAAGTAATAATTGGTCTCCCTATGAATTCAAATGGATTGAAAATTTAGGTATTCAAATGATAAAAGAGATTGAAATTGTATGCGGCTCTATAACGCTGCAAAAATGCTCAGGACAGTATTTATATGCAGCATTAGAGCGTGATTTTGCGTATACAAAAAAAAACCTTTTTGATAAAATGTCGGGAAATGTTCCCGAGTTGAACGATCCGATCCGAAATCCGGTATATAATCGGACGTATCCCGATCTAGAGGGCCATGGTTATCCATCGGCTTATTTCCGGACAAATCCCCAAGGCGCCGAACCCTCTATTCGTGGGCGCACTCTCTATATACCCATTAATTTATGGTTTACACAGGACTCGCGATGCGCTTTCCCTCTTGTGTCGTTGCAATACAATGAACTAATCGTAAATGTTACTATGCGACCTATCCAAGATTTATTCCAGGTGAGAGATGTATTTGACGTGGCCAATCAATTTCCCTATGTCCGCCCCGATTTCAATAAAAATCGGTTTCAGATGTACCGGTTTTTGCAAACGCCACCCTCCGTCGATTTGAGTTCCGTCAATTATCAAACACAGGTAAATACATGGAACGCCGACATTCATCTTTTATCTACGTATTGTTTTTTATCCGCCGAAGAACGGGATTTATTTGCCGCTGAAGATCAAATCTATTTAGTCAAAGATGTTTTTGAATACAATCAAAAAAATGTCACGGGTTCAAACAAGGTGAAATTAACCTCTTCTTCGGGAATGGTTTCGTCTTGGATGTGGTTTTTCCAAAGAAATGATGTTCTTTTGCGAAACGAATGGAGCAATTATTCGAATTGGCCGTATAGCGAAAAAATACCGTCTGGATTAAAGCTGACCTCTTTGACCAAACCTATATTGAGTGGGGCTTCTGGAACCAGTGGCATTTATATAACCGGGGATTTCAGTCCATTGAACCGAAAAGAGATTTTAGAAACATTTGGTATTGTTTTTGAAGGGGATTATCGCGAAAACTTGATGCCCCTCGGAGTATATGATTATGTCGAAAAATATTCGCGGACACCGGGATTCGCAAAACCCGGGATTTATTGTTATCATTTTTGCTTGAATACAAATCCAATCGATTATCAACCTTCCGGTGCGATCAATTTGAGCAAATTCAAGAATATTGAATTGGAATTTACTACATATACTCCTCCAGTGGATCCGTCGGGATCTAATTTTATTGTGGATTGTGATGCAGATGGAAATCCGGTCGCCGTTACTACAAAACCAAGCTGGGCTTTTTATAAATACAATTATGATATTACGATATTTGAAGAACGGTACAATATTATTTCTTTTATTGGCGGAAACTGTGGGCTAATGTATGCCCGCTAGGGGGGAAACCTATGGTCAAAGAAGCGGATTTCATACCCGTTAACCCCCTCCTTACTAACTGCTGAAAATCCTCTTTGTCGATTTTGATGAATATTGGTTCCCTTAAAGAGGGGGGTCAAAGGGTAAATGACGTAGTTCCCCTTATATAATAATCGTGTAATAATATATATGTCATCTTGGAATTTCGATATTGGAAAAACCACCAAATCTATAATTGATGATTCGGATATAAAAGAAAAAATGAAAAAAATACGAAAATCGAAAATGCAAAATAAAGACCCTATATTTGAAAATATTTTTGAGCCAAACGAAAAAACACATTTCAAAAAAATCGATTCCCTGGACACGACCATTTTGAAATACAATCCTATCCAGCTTTCCGCTCCGCGTGATCCGAGCCGAAGTATTTGGTCTAAAACCAAATTAATAGAAGGAATGACGTCCGATGATTTAAGCAAAAAAGGAATCAATATAACCGATAGTAACTCAAATATAGTAGATGCCGTAAACGCCCTATCTCTCAGTAATCCCGATAGTTTAACCGACATATACAACAAAATTTCGGATCAAAACAAGCAACTTGCCGAAAAAAAACCTCCTCTAGATGTTCTCACATTATCTCAAATTTCCGAGCAGGTAGACGCAAAAAAATCCAATGCGAATGCCCTGGATTTGAAAAATGCCAATTTTTTATTCCCGAATTCTACTGTAGCCGATTTGCCCAATCGACCCGCTAGCACGGAGGCGGATGGACAAGGTGCGGGGGCTTTGCTAGATAGCGGTAAAAATTTTACCGATTCGATAAATTCCAAGATGACGAGTTCTTCCGAAACAATTGCGGTTTCCAATAAAATTAATGCGCTGAAAGGAGAAATGTCGGGAAGGTCACTCAAAAATCCGAACAATCCAATTGTATCGAATACAAGCCCCGGAGCGTCCCAAACGTCAAAAATAAAAGTGGCGGGTCTTGGAGATCAACTAAAAAAAGCAATGAAAAAGGCCCTTGATAATTTGAAGCGTATACTTTTTTTAGTATTTGAATGGATCGGGAAAAAAATAAAACTAGCTGGTGAAAAATTCAAGTCATTTTGTCTTCATTTTCGCGATAATTTTAATTATTTGGTCATTGTCATTGCGAATGCCCTTACAAGTAATAACGCGAGTGTTCCGGAAATAAAAGTATTTTCCTCGGAAATAATGAAATTTACGACTGTTTTGTTTACCGCCGTATTTTTGTACAATTGGTATTATTTGATGTTCCATATGAACCCAGAAGATCGATTGACTATAGATATTACCCAAAGCGTATTAGAACCAATGCCAATTGTGTATGCGTTTTTTGGTCCAAGTTTGCGCGTAGTAGAATTATTAGATTGGGTACTATTGAGCAAAATTCCTGAATATACCCGAAAAGTGACAGGAGAAGAGGGAAAACCATTACAGTTTTTATTTATCGCCATCAGTTTTTTCATGTTGGTCCTAAGTAATTTCCAGACTATGGTATTAACCAGTTTTTTGAATGCCCTTAGTTTCAATTCAACCGAATCCATACTTTCGATTATTACGTCCGTCGTGGTTTTCGGATATGGTGCCAAGTTTATTTTTTGGGATTCTGGGATCTTCGGAAAAGCGTCGCAATTGAGTGGCATGATGGCGGCTTTTGCGATATTTGGCTGTCTCCTCCTCGCGATTTTTTACATGTTGTACATTTCATTTTTCGGCGTCCCTTTTGGTGTTTTGGGCGTAAATACATATATTTTTATCTATTCTTTTTTCGCAATATTGCTTTATAGCAATAAAGATGGCGTGGGTATACTCAAAGAAAATGTTACAGGCGGCATGTTTGGCGTAGCAAACGAAATTTATAAAGAAGTATCCCCCACAACAGAAGAATTAAACGGAACCACACAGGAAGAAGAAGAGCCCGTAGAACCGGCGACAACGGCGGCCGGTAAATTGGCCAACGCATTCAGGCGATTATTCGGCTGGATAAAATCCTTGGAAAAATACGTCAAATACATTAATATGTATATTGTGGAAATAATCATCATGTTGATTTTGATTCTGGGTATCGATACATATACAAGCCAATACGGATCTATCCAATTTGATAAAACCACGTCCAAGACGGTCAATAGTATTGGATCTCCAGTTCGTAGCGCCTTTCATAATCTTTTTACATGGCTTATTATTTTCAACGTATTATTGATTCTTTTTATTGGGGTGCGAATGGTGGCGAAATATTATCGAATCAAATTTCCCGTAGTGGAAGAGAGTTGATTTATTTAACTATCTCGAAATTACTTAAAATCGTTTTAGTTAGATAATCCAAGAGTGAAAATGGCAAAAAAAAATAAGCTTCCTTTTGTAAGCATATGCACCCCCACGTTCAATCGTCGCCCTTTTATCCCAATCATGTTTGAATGTTTCAAGAATCAAAATTATCCCAAAGATCATATGGAATGGATTATTGTCGACGACGGAACAGACAAAATCGAGGATTTGGTAAAATTGTCGGGGATCCCCCAAATCAAATATTTTGCGGTAAATGACAAAATGACCCTTGGTAAAAAGAGGAATTTTATGCATGAAAAGACCAAGGGATCAATCTTGGTTTATATGGATGATGACGATTATTATCCACCGGATCGTGTATCACATGCGGTAGATACCCTTTTGAAAAATCCATCAGCATTATGCGCTGGATCAAGTGAGCTGTATATTTATTTTAAACATATCAAAAAAATGTATCAGTGTGGTCCCTATGGACCGAATCATGCGACCGCGGGGACTTTTGCATTTCGTAAAGAGCTGTTGAAACAAACCCGGTAC
The DNA here is from genome assembly GCA_009885205.1 of Candidatus Shapirobacteria bacterium. Taxonomy (GTDB): domain Bacteria; phylum Patescibacteriota; class Microgenomatia; order UBA12405; family UBA12405; genus UBA12158. The sequence goes on from VFLE01000180.1 coordinate 8,552, forward strand.
GAAGATGACGCGTCTTTGGCGGAAGAGAAGCATTTTCTTAAAAATTATACGATTCCTTTTGTTCAATTGGACCCGCTGAAATCGATCCTGGTTTTTTCGCATGAACATAACACATTCGACAAACGAAAATTATTGGAAAATCCGCATCCTCAATATATGAAGGAATCTTCGAAAACGGTGGATTTATTCATTAAATCGGTATACGAAACAGAAATAAAAGAATTTTTTATGCATCATATCGACGGACTTTTGGCAAAATACGAGCCAGGAGAGCCCAAAATGAAGCCGGATGTTTTGCGACAGATTGCGAAAATTGACGAAGAACGAGCGAAAATGATGAAGGACCAAGGCCTTGGCCAAGGCCAAAACCAAGGCTTTCCTCAGATTATAATGGAACAGCCGGGGAAAGAACCTAGAGCCATGACGCCTGAAGAAATTGTTGATTGCATTAAACAATATCAACAAGAAAACCAAATGTTAAAAAAAAGGATCGAAGAATTGGAGAAACAAGAAAGACCTAGCTCAAGTTCGGCGCTTTACTAATTTAGGGTTAAGGGAACCAAGGTTCCCTTAAGATCCCTCCTTTTCAAGGGAACCTTGGTTCCCTTAAACCCTTATAAAAGGAGGGATCTTAAGGGTCTGGAATTCGCTTCGCGAATTATGATGACCTTGGTTCCCTTAAACCCTTATAAAAGGAGGGATCTTAAGGGAACCTTGGTTCCCTTAAACCCTTATAAAAG
>VFLE01000001.1 GCA_009885205.1 Candidatus Shapirobacteria bacterium
TTTAAATATTGAGCCCCGCCTTCGCCAAGGCTACGGACGGGCACGGTCACAGCGTCGGCCCACCGCCCGCACCGGTGGGCCTAGCTGTTCGCGTTATTTATAATTCCGCCTTCGCGGAAAAATATCGGCTCGATGAAAACGCAAAAATTTTTAATGTGCTTTGTACTTACTTTTTTAAATTACTAAATTCAGGATAATATTCTGTTACCATATTTTTCCACTTGGCTGTTTCGTTTGGTGGACTAATATCATTTTTTGAATAAACCAAAAGTATTTTAATAATTTTCTTGACCGTATCGACGGCAGCGACAACACGATTACCCGAACTTTTGGCCGAGACATTGCTACCAGCAATTTTAAAGTCGACCTTTACAATACTATAACCATTACATGAACAGATAAAATCTATTTTTGAACTGGTGCTTATATTGGCATTTACAAAATTATCGTAACGGGACAACATCTCCTTGATAGCTTTCAAAGTTATTTCCCACTGTTTACCCTTGTATTTTTTGGCAAAACTATGAATATAATGTCGTTGTGCAAAATCTTCTACAAATACTGAATATTCATTAGTAGACATATTCTGGCTCTTGTTGAGTAATTAATTCGTATGGGATAACCTCACCTGGATTACAAATTTTGTACGGAAGCTGTTCATGAGTAAATGCAACAATTTCATTAGTACGTTTTTTTTGCCATTTTTTGGCAATTTTTTTAATAAATTCCGATTCCTCTTTTATTAAATTACTGGGCTTTATTTGATTACCTGCATCAGTAAGGGTAATTAACTGAGCCGACTCTTTGATTTCGATATTGATAATACCTTTTTCAAATAAATCGTCGATGGCAGAAAAATAAAAATTGGGAACTGGGCCTTGGGCTAGACGACGGTATCGTGCACCAGTCATTGATTCGAGATGATTATAATACCAGCCAAAGTCATTGAGATAAATCAACTTAGCTAATTTTGTTTTGGTGATTTTGCCATCAGTGTCGGCACCGTAGCGAATAGATTCTAGCAATACATCTTTGTATTTTTGTTCATTAATTATATTTTCTTGCAAAATATCTTGTGAATCACAGCCCATTTTATCGGCCAGTTTGTTGAGCTGATCAATAGTGATTGAAATATCTCCCTTTTCAAGCGAAATGTAAGTAGGACGCGAAACACCAATGAAGCTAGCCATTTCAGCTTGAGTCCAGTTATTTTTTGTCCTAATGTTCCCTAAAAAATTCATATATTCATATTAATTATTATTAATAATTAAGTTTACATTGACATTAAAATAATGTCAAGCATTTTGACATATTGATGTAAAGAAATATAGTTAATAACTATGGATAAAGATAAATTTGCTTTGTAATTAATCTGTGAAATATAATTAAGCAATTAATAATTAATCTAAATTATGGTAAAAAACATTAATTCTCCAATTGAATGGGCATATCACTCATGGATAAATCATTTTCCTGAATCATTCAATCCACCAGATATGAAACATTTTTATGTGTTGATAAAAACAATACTTCGTTATGGTAGAAAAATTAATTATTTTGATTTGTTTAAACTTAAAATATCAAACTCAAAGTTGTCGAAAGCAGACCAGTGTACTTATTTAGATTTATATACAACTGTTGTGGAAGTTTGTGAATCAAGACATATTGATTATAGGCAATTTAATTAATAGTAATTTACTATTTTTTAGTAGAAATAATTAACTTTTACTAGGTTGTTGTGGTGTTGGTTGGTGGAAAAATTAAATTTGGAAAAATTGGGGGTATTAACCATTATTTAACAATTGATATTATCATGGCAATAATCGAAAAAATCAGTGCTATCCACCCAGGTAGTAAATTAAGTCCTTCAAGAAGCATTCTTCTTTTTTCATTTCTTTTTTCTATAATTCTTTTTGATTTTAAATCGGCAATTGCCTGAAGGCGAATTCCACTGTTAAATAAACCACGACCATTCATATCTTCATCTATTTTTTTAGCTAGATTGTTTGTCTCTGCTAAAAAACCATTTTCCCATTCATCATCTAATCCGAAAATAATTTGAAATATATTATTAATTTTGTCAAATAAATTCCAATCCTTTGGATTTTTATAAATGGAAAATACTCCTATTTTTTTCATTCAATATTATCTCTTTAATTTAAAAATCAAATTATGACTCGTCATCATCCATCCCCATCTTTTTGGTATATTCGTCCATTTTGTCATTTATTTCCATGAGCTTCCATGCAATTATTAATAATATTGCGACAATCCACATTTCACCTCCCTCAAGCTGAAAAATGTAACTAGATATTAAACCTGCTCCGATGTATTCTAAAATTCCAAATATCCATTTAATCATAAACAAATGATACCATTTTTCATAGATGGATTGGTATAACTTAGATTATCTTTGATTTCTTTTTCTTAATCTCTTGATTACTAATCGCTACCTCAATTTTTTCGATATTTGTCATTGGTTTTTTATTGGGATTTTTTATTAATTCTTCGAGGTCATCGAGTCTAGAGTCTAAACCATCGAGCTTCTCATTAATTTCTTCATCATCGTTTTGATTGGTAGTCCTCACCATAATAACAATTCCGACAATGATAACTGATACAAAAATAAGAAAAGAGGGTGAAATACCAAGCCATTGAGTTACACCACCATATACCAATATCATCACAAAAAAGAAGATAAATATTTGCCAAATATATTCCATCCAATGGTTTTCCATTAACGAATAATATCACAAAATTTTGACTTAGGATTTGGGATATAATTGTGGGGTATAGAAATTATAAATTAAAAAAATATGAATAATAAACAAACAGAGCTAGGAGTGAGGTTGGGAGAACTAGTTGAGTCAGGTGATTTATATGATGAGAATAAAATATCTAACAGAGAACTAGTTGACTTAGGAGTTCAAGTTACGCATGCATTTGGCAAGAAATCCATAGATGATTTTCCTTTGGAGAAACTTAGCACTTCTGAACTAATTGGTCGCGGCTGGCAACAAGTTATCGCAAAAGAGGTAAAAGTAAGAATAAGCAGAACACCCATACTATTGCCTTTATTAAGGGAAAACTTTTCTAAAATTATAATTGGTTTAATGGTTACACTTATATTTTTTGCATTACTTAAGTATTTATTTTTTTAATAAAAAAACGATGTATTCAGAGGTATAGTAATAAAATTACTTGTTAAATAGAAAATGGAAAACAAAAGCAAATTTGGTTTATGGGGAATCTTGATAGGTTCACTACTTGTTTATTATATTTGGAAGGAATGGCTTGGTTGGGACTTACTGTCGCTAGTATATTTTGCCGTTGCGATAGTCGGTTTTTTGGTAGCAAACATTTACACTGATTTAGATAATTCAATTGAGGAGATCAAAGACAAGTTCGACCTTTTATCCGATGAAGTGGGGGGAAACAAAGACAGTCTATCTGGAATAAAAGAAAACCTAGGTATTGAAGATGATGAAGGTGATTATGAAATAAATCCGTGGAAAAATAATGTTCACAAAGAAGAAAAAATTAAAACTATTATTGTTAAAAAAAATAAATAATATGAAAAATAAATTTTTATTTATAATAATTTTGATTGTTGCTTCGTTTATCTGGTTTGAAATTCGTCCAGCGATAATTAGAAAAAATTGCTATCAATCAGCTAATCGAGATAAAAACCAATACAATTCTTTTGCTAGTTTATACACGGGGTGTCTAATTACGAGTGGATTGGATGCTGAAATATTGCCTTAATTAGTTCTTCAATATGAATAAAGTATATAATCTGAAAGATGACTATAAAAGGTGGTCGGTTGTGTATTTAACTGGAGCAGAAACACTTTACAAAATTGAAAATCGGAGAATTGGATCGTGGATACCTGCATATTATTTGTTAACACATAGTTTAGAGTTAATACTTAAAGCAAAAATTTTGGCTAAAATTGCAAATAATCACGATGTTCAGAAACTTGCAAAAATGTTTGATTCATCTGAAACCAAATTGACAGATGACGAAAAAAAACAGATTTTGGAACTATCAAAACTAAACATTGGTCCTGGAGGATTAAGATATGATAATAAAACTGAAGGTGTATTTTCTCCAAAAATATTTGTAATTATTTCTGATTTGATAAAAAAGTTATTAAAAGATAAAACTTAGTCTGAACATAAAGTTGATTTTTTCTGCTATCCTAGGACAGGATGTATATGAAGAGTATAAATTTGCAAAATTTTAGAGGGTCTGGAAGATAAAAAATTATTCTTTACTTTTTGAATGGTAAATTGGTAGAATGTATCCAAATTGGCATTAGTCACGACTCTTTCCCATAGGGGAGAGAGGCAAAAAAAAGAAGACAAAATAAATGTTACAAAATACACAAACTATAGAATAATTTATTATGTGGACAATACCAAAGATAAAAGATGGTCTTGAAAAGTTTTTCAAAGAAAACAATCATTATCCGACCGTATATGAAATTGATAGTTGCCCTTATCTCCCTTCAGCAAGACACATCCAGAGAAGTTTCGGTGGTATGGAAAAAGTAAGAGAAGAACTCGGACTTCAAATAACCCACTATGGGAAAGGATTAACTCGTTCCCAAAAAGCATATGATGTTGGGATAAGAGGAAAAAACATTGAAAATGAAGTGGAACCAGTTTTAGTCGGTAAGTTTGGTGAAATTTTTGTTCATACTCAAAAACGAATAAACAATATCAGTGCTGATTTTTTTTGTTTATAATCCAGATGAAAATTTTGGAGTGGATGTTTTTTGTTTTGAAAATACTAAAGATTTTAGCAACATCATTAACCATAAACAAAAAAATTACTCCGACTATGCTTTCAAAATAATTTTATTAGCCATTGGAGAAAAAGAAGAGTTTCCTCAAGCTCAAATTGACAAACTGATAAAAAATAAAAAAAATCTTCTCTCGGATAAATTTATGGTTATGAATCTATCAAGCCTGAAAGAATGGATAAACGGATTTTCAATATACACAACTCCAATAAAACCAAATGACAATTGACAAACATAAGGATATTGAACTAGCTTATGGTCAGTTTTTTATTGAATTGATACATCCCGACGGTAGTCGGGATACAATGGAGTGTTCCCGCGCGCGCAAAAAAGAAAATTCCGCAAAGCGGAATTATAAATAACGCGAACAGCTAGGCCCACCGGTGCGGGCGGTGGGCCGACGCTGTGACCGTGCCCGTCCGTAGCCTTGGCGAAGGCGGGGCTCAATATTTAAA
>VFLE01000065.1 GCA_009885205.1 Candidatus Shapirobacteria bacterium
AAAACAACCCATGGTGAAATAACCATCAACCAAGCCGCTAATTTTCCAAATTGCTTATAAATTATAATTAACAGAGTCAACACAAACAATACTGACAATATCCTTATCGAAAAAGCGTTTAAACCCCACAGCTTAACTGGTATTATCTGTAAATAAACTACTAGACCAGGTGTATAAGTTCCAAAAAATTTAAACAATATAGGTAATTTTTCACCATTTTCATCTCGTCCTGTCTTTAGAATCGACCAAGCATTGTAGCCAACTACAGCTTCGTCACTATAAACTCCGTTAGGAATTGATCCTAATTTATATGTAAACAAAAAAATCGCCAATCCAAAAATAAAAAATAAACATATTAATTCTTTTTTCAATCAAAAATTTAAATAATTAAAAAATATTTTTTCGGCACGATAAAAATACTTCATCTTATTTTCTAGGATGTTTGCCAATCTATAAAACTGTGGTGGATACTCATCCATTCGTTGTTTTATTTCAATCTTTTCCACTTCACTCCATTCAAAAAAATTTTGTTTTGGTACAAAATGTGCATGAATTCCAATTAAAACAAAAGCCAAAATTACCCAGAGTTTAAACATTTTGTGCCGAAGGTTGGACTCGGACCAACATCCCAGGTTTTTCAGACCAGTGCCGTGACCATCTTGGCTACTTCGGCTAGAAGTGCTTTTATTATAACAAATTATTTCTGTGTCGCTGGAAGGACTTGAACCTTCATACCTTGCGGCATACGCTTCTGAGACGTACGTGTCTACCAATTCCACCACAGCGACAATCGAACATATTATCTCACGAAAAATAAGCCCGTTTCATTTTTTATTTTACAAAACTTTTGAGCGGGATAAGGGAATCGAACCCTTGCTTAAAGATTGGAAATCTTTAGTTCTGCCATTAAACTAATCCCGCAATGGTCTATTTTATCAAATAATTAGTAAAGCAGTATTTTTTATAAATATGTATCTTATAAAAAAAATCCCCAGCCTTTCGGCGAGGGGAGTTAATAGTCAAAGGAGAAACGGAGTTATACAATAAAAATTGGGTAACCCCAAGATTCTCTCCTCTGATTGTTAACTATCTTATAATAACACTGATATCTAATAATGTCAAGTTATAAGATAGAAATCACCCCTAACCCCTCTTTGAATAAAGAGGGGAAAAATTGATTCGGAATAAATTAGTATTTTATTGTAAAATAGACTGTTCTTTAATAACGCCGCTGTGGTGAAATTGGTATACACGCCAGACTTAAAATCTTGTGGTAGCAATACCGTGTGGGTTCGATTCCCGCCAGCGGCACTTTCTCGAAGTTTACGGAACAAAAGCGGGGATTGGCGCAATTGGCTAGCGTGCTTGCTTTGGGAGCAAGAGGTTGCAGGTTCGAATCCTGTATCCCCGACAATTTTTATGAAACCTAAATTTTTTAAAACCATCACCGGGCAAAAAATTCCTCTACCTATATTTTTTCCCGACGCTACTCGAGCAGTTTTAAAAACTCTAGATTCGGCCGATATTGAAAACACCAAAACTCCCGGTATTTTAGTTAATACTTTTCATTTAAACAATTTTCCGGGAACTTCAGTCATTAAAGAACACGATGGCATACGAAATTTTATGAATTGGGGTGGGGGAGTAATCAGCGACTCTGGTGGTTTTCAAGTTATGTCTTTGGCTAAAACTTTTAAAACCAAAAAAAGTCCCGTTAGTGATATCGGTGTTAATTTTAAAATTCCCAACACTAATAAAAAAATATTATTTACTCCCAAGACCTCAATTGATTTTCAAATGGTTTTAAAAACAGATATGGTCGTCGTTCTTGACGATTTTACTGATTTAGACGCCGATTTAAATAAACAACGCGAAACTGTTGAGAGAACTATTTTGTGGGCCCGCGAGTGCAAAAAGTTATTTGATAAATATAAAATTAAAAACAAACCTTATTTATTAGGAGTTGTTCAAGGTGGTTATAATTTAGAATTACGAAAAGAGTGTACAGAGCGACTAGTTGAAATTGGTTTTGACGGTCTTGGTTATGGTGGTTGGCCCCAAAATGCCGATAAAACATTTAACTATAACATTCCCAAAATTATAGGTGAAAACTGTCCCGACAATTATTTACTTTACGGCCTGGGTGTCGGCAAACCTCACGAAATCGTCAAAATGGTTCAAATGGGTTGGAATATTTTTGACTGCGTCCTCCCCACCCGTGATGCCCGTCACAAGCGACTTTATGTTTTTAATGCCAAAACCATTGATGATATCGATTTATCAGACGACAAATTTTATAGTTACTACGTCCCCGACAAAGAAATCCATTCTCATGATTTAAGCCCCATCAGCACCGCTTGTGACTGTCTCTTGTGTACCCGTTACGACCGCTCCTATTTACATCACTTATTTCAAATAGGCGATATGACTGCCGGCCGACTAGCTACCATCCACAATCTCCGTTTTTATTCACTATTAATGGAAAAATTACGCCCAATTTATGGATCTATTTAATCTTCAACAAAAAATCGGACAGTCAAGTGCCCACACTTTTACCTCCTTTAATTTTGGCTGTCGCGTCAATGCCGCCGAGCTAAACCAACTTTCCCAAATTATGGTCGAGCTAGGACTATCTCCCGATGAAGATTCACCTGATGTTTATTTGGTCAACACTTGCGCCATTACTAAAAAGGGCGAATACGAGTCAATTCATAAAATAAAAAAAATAAATCAAGATTATCCCGAGTCGCTAATTGTCGCCACCGGCTGCGCCAACCTTGGCAAATTATCAGGACTTAAAAATATCTATATTTTAGAAAATAGTGAAAAGGATAAAATTAAAAAGAATTATATACCCCAAATTAAGGACAAATTTTCCCACACTCATCGTTATTTATTAAAAGTTCAGTCGGGCTGTACCCAAAACTGTACCTTTTGCATAGTGCCTGGACGCCGCCCAACTTTAAACCACTTATCCATCGATGATGCTGTCAAAACGGTAAATTCTGCTGTTGATAATGGTTATCAAGAGGTGATTATTACTGGTGTCAATCTCGCCCAATATTATCCAGGATTATCAAATTTAGTCGAAGCCTTACTCACTCAAACTAAAATAAAATTAATATCTTTTGGATCCATTCCTGTTTTATGTATTGATGATAAATTTATAAAGTTATTAAAAAATAAACGCATTTCTCGTTTCTTACATATTCCTCTCCAGTCGTGTTCCAACAAAATTCTTAAACTCATGCACCGCCCGTATAATGTTCAAAAAATAAAAGATGTGTTTGCTAAATTAAAAAATAAAAAATTATCTTTCGGAACAGATATAATCGTTGGATTTCCAACAGAAAATAATAAAAATTTTCAAGAAACCTACAATTTATGTAAACAAATTGGTTTTTCCAAAATCCACGTTTTTAAATATTCCCCCCGCCCCAGCACAACAGCCCGTGAATTATTTTTACAATCAGAAAAAATTAGCAAAACCGAATTATCTAGGCGGTCATTATTGATCCGAAAACTTTCTTCTCCAATCGATCAGTTCTTTCCCGATTCTCCACAATCTGATTAGTTGTAATCAATCTGAAATCTTGACTATCTTTCATTTCTGATGCCAAAGCATCAACTGCATCGATAACATCCGATTTCCACTTAAATAATTTTGTTTCTAACTTATCAATACGATTATCTATTTTTACTTCAATTAAATCAGATAAATGTTTTAAATCTTGAGGCGTCATAAAATAATACTAACATATTTTTATCTCCCAAACCACACTTCCATCTCGTCAAAAACTAGTGATTTAAACGACACTTCTTGACCAGGGAACCTCGCATTTTTACCCCAAATACAGGCACGATTTACATCATCCCGCATCTCACTGCTAATTCTTTTTAACACCTGATTTAAAGTATCCGTTTTTTTCATAATCAAAGGCTCTTTTTTATCAGCCGGTAAAACCCGCTCTCTTTTTAAATACACTCGCACCAATCCCAATCCCTTCCACACCGCTTCTTTAAATTCCTCAACCCCTATATTTTGACCGGCACACATATAGACAATCCCCGGTATTTTTTTTATATTTTTTTGTTCATCAATTTTTGTCACTACTTCAACTAGGGGAATATAAGTTCTCGATTTTGAGAGTCCATCAATCAATTCATCCACACTATTAATTTTTTCCCCAAATTGGACCACCACATTATCAAAACCCATTTCTTTAACAATTTCCAAAATTTGTTCCGATGGTAACGACAAATATGGGTCAATAATCTGAATTGCCCCCTTGGCCATTTTATGAACATGAATTTTTGGTGGTCGCTTATTTAGTCTCATCCCGGCATCTTCCAATTCTTTTTTGACTTTCACAAGCCATTCTGCCCGTTTATAATCAGTCATCAACACCACCAAATTTGAGGCCCTCACCACCGATAGCACTTTTCTCCCAAACCCTTTACCCCTTGCCGCTCCCTCAATAATTCCTGGCAAATCCAATATTTGTATTCGCACTCCTTTATACTCCATCATTCCTGGTACTACTCCTAAAGTTGTAAAATCATAATTACCTACTTTTGATTCAGCATTAGTTATCGCGTTAAGTAGGGTCGATTTTCCCACTGATGGCAACCCCACCAAAACCACTGAGGCATCACCCGAATGTTTGATAGCATAGCCTCCTCCACCCGCTCCACCGCCGCCCATGGCCACTTTTTGCTCGAGCATGTCGTTAAATTTGGCCAATTTCGCCTTTAAAACTCCGTGATGAAACTGGCTACTTTTGTCATAAGGAGTGTCATGAATTTCCTTTTTGACGGCTTCAATTTTCTTTGATATTTCGTCAGCGTACATTTTAAGTTAAAATAGAACCTACTATTATATGAAATATTTCCTTATTTTACTAATTTTTCTTTTGTTTCCCATAAAATCACAGGCGGCCAATATTTTTGGCATCCATCTTGGTGACACCAACGATATCCAAAAGGCAGGACCTATTATAAATGCTTCCGGCGGTGATTGGGGATACGTCACCGTAGTTATTCGTACTGATCTTTTAAATCATCAAATGTGGCAAGAATTTTTTGACAGATGTCGCCAAATGCACATTACTCCAATCATACGCCTTGCCACCAATATGGAAAATAGTTATTGGAAAAAACCAGAATACAGCGATGTTGACGCTATCACTACTTTTTTAAATTCCTTAAATTGGCCCCACCAAAAACAAATTATAATTCTTTTTAATGAACCGAATCATGGCTCCGAATGGGGTGGGGGAGTCGATATCAAAAATTTTGTTGATATATCCTCTTATACTGCTAAAAAATTCAAATCACTATCCCCTAACTACTATATATTAACTACTGGTTTAGATCTGGCCGCTCCCTCAAATCTTCCCGAATTTGAATCTGCTACAAATTTTTATCAACAAATTTTATCCTATAAACCCGATTATTTTGACAATATTGATGCTCTCGCCCATCATTATTATCCCAACAACAGTCCCAAAAATTTTATTTGGGAATTAAATTTATTAAAAAAAATAGGTATCAAAAAAGACCTTCCCGTTTTTATTACCGAAACCGGATTTCAAAACAAAAAAACTGCCCCGAGGTTATTAATCAACAATTTAAACAACTGGTCACGTGACAAACGTATTATCGCCGTCACTCCATTTATTTTTAACTACCCTTATCCTCCATTCGAACAATTTTCCTGGCTCGATAGGGGAGGTAATTTAAATTATGAATTTAAAAAAGTTGTCAATCTCCCCAAACAAAAAAATATCGTCACTCAACTAAATTCCTATAAAGTTATTTTTACCCATTTACCTTTTATAATTTTCCCCAACACCGTTTACCACCCCATTGTTGAATTACAAAATACCGGTCAAGCTATTTGGGGTGAAACCCAATTTTGTCTCAAAGCAAGTCCTTCAGAAAATATAATTTTATCCGACCTATGTGTCGATCCAAACAAAAAAACTCTCCCCAATCAAATTCAAAAAATCCCGTTTAGTTTTGAAATAAAATCAGCCTCTTCTTCATCATATATTTCCTGGGAAAATTTACCTCACTACGATTTATCCCTACTTTCCCCGTCTTCCACCATCTACCGCCCCAAGACCAGTTTTTGGAGTTTAGTTGTAGAGTGGGTTACGGAAGTTTTTTAAGCAATATTGGTTTTTTAGGTGTTTCAGTACGTACTCTAAATGGAATTTCAAGCACCTTATCAAATGAATCAATACCAATGGTTTCAAGTAATATTCTTTCTGATTTTTTAGACAAAACAAGAGGTTTTTCTTCTTTAACTACAACATCTATTAGCATATCAATTTCATGTGTTGGCATATTTTTTTTAATAAAAAATAATTTTTAAGTGGGTCGTGTGAGACTCGAACTCACGACCAACCGCTTAAGAGTCCGCCAGCTGGCGGATCTACCGACTGATTAAGTTTTTAATAAATAATCTACCTTGATATGATTTTAACTCTTTTTCTCGAATAATTGCTTCTTGTCTCGTATTGAAAATTTCTTTATAAAACAACTCCCATTTCCCATTATTTTTATTTTTTGAAGTAAAACTAGTTAGTTTGTTTGGTAATTTTCCATTATGTCTATCAATTCTTTTTTCTATATTGTCTGTTTGGCCAGTATAAGTTTTATTTGTTAAATTATTTTTTAACACATATACAAAATACATGTGGGTCGTGTGAGACTCGAACTCACGACCAATCGCTTAAGAGGCGATTGCTCTACCGACTGAGCTAACGACCCAAATTATTAAATAGTGCCGCTGGAGGGACTTGAACCCCCACGGATTGCTCCATAAGTTCCTAAAACTTACGTGTATACCAATTTCACCACAGCGGCAAATGTTAATGCAAACAATGCTATTTTATCAGCAAAACTGTTAAAATATCAGCAACTGAATATACTTTTATTCGAGTATGTTCAAAATATTTTTAAAAATAATTTAAAAATTATTTTTATTTTTGTCCTCGTAGCTCAGTTGGATAGAGCGCTTCCCTTCTAAGGAAGAGGTCATTGGTTCGATCCCAATCGAGGATACATAATTAATAAAAAAATAAATTAAATTTAAAAAATTTATTTATTAATTATTTTTTAACAATTTGCGCCTATAGCTCAATGGATAGAGTAATAGTCTTCGGAACTATTGATGTGGGTTCGATTCCCCCTGGGCGCACAAATCTGCTTTTTCATTTGCAATATCTTCTAAACTCTCTAAGATTGGGGATAATTTGGTGTTAGAAAAGCCAGGAAACGAGTAAATGATTTTCTCAGGGAAAAACTTTCTTTGAATCTTTAATTTAGTGGGATAATCGGCAGATTCCCAGAAATCTTTGAGTGTTAGAAGGATTTGTTTACCATGTTCAATTAAATACTCTATTTTGAATTCCTCACC
>VFLE01000059.1 GCA_009885205.1 Candidatus Shapirobacteria bacterium
AAGTAAAACGAACCGTCTAAGTAAAACGAACCGTCTAAGTAAAACGAACCGTCTAAGTAAAACGAACCGTCTAAGTAAAACGAACCGCGGAAGAAACAAGACAATGAAAAAAGGTGGTGTAATTGACAACGAAACTACGCATATTAATGGAAATGTAAATAAAACTGTGGTAGGACACCAATATAAATCTACACACGATAATAAGTTTGTTATTTTGGAACAAAAAAATAAAGATCAATGGTATGTTGGTTATACAATTAAAACAAAAAACATGCCTTATATTGGTATTATGCTCGAACGTGTCTTGGAAGAAAAACGTAATAAAACTAATGGCCACGGCGTCAAACAGGCGTCTGAAAATGAATTAAACGAGCTTCTAGCAAAACTTCCAGAGTTCAAAGAAGCAGAAGCAGAAGCAGAAGCAGAAGAAGAAGAAGCAGCAAAACCAGAACCAGAAGCAGAAGCAAAAGCAGCAAAACCAGAACCAACGAGAGTAAGGAGATTTTTGAATTGGTTTAAAATGGGGTCAGTATAATATAGCTACCTCCACATAAATTTATCAATACTTTAAGGAAGATATAATTTATATATGTTCAAATATGTAAATTATCACACACAGTAAAAGTATCGCCATCCGGAAAGACCGAAAAAAGGTGGGTTTTTAGGATATGGAATTCACTTCGCGAATTCTGATGACGTAGTTCCCCTAATATATATAATATATGATATTATATATAATGACATCCACCCGTAGCAAAAATACTCCCGGAAACTATTGCATGGAACAATGGTCGTTAAATAAACAAAGCGCCTTTGTCACATATAAAGATTCAGTCATACCTCAAACTACCATGTTCGCCGGCGATGGATTACTTCAGCCTCGCATGGGAACAATGGAACTGTCGTATAATTATTCCGATATTGAGTCCAGTTTATTTGGTATTGGATCGGTCAATTTAGTAAAACCTCTTCCCGAAGTAATTCCACGCATCAAAGAGATCAAAAGTTTATCGATTATTGATCGTCTGCCTGTGTATATACCAGAACCTTTGCAAGTGGCTTGTGACCAAAGGCAGTACCCTCTCCGATGAATCGTAATAGCAGACAGCCCTAATTTAGTTGAACTTTACCACAATTTTCACATCCTCCTTCTTGATGCATTTACAAGCCGATATCGAAAGCTCTTCTCGCTTTTTCCGCGTTTTCCCATCTCCCGTATTTTCGGAAAGATTGTCGGAAGTATGATTCTTCTTGGAAATACTGTTTCTAGCATTCATATCCGATTCAACCTCATTATAATGCGCATCGATATAATCAATAATCTTATTTTCCAAGGCCCATTTGAAAAAATTGAGCTGGCCGATAGTGGTTTCCATCGAACTATCTTCGTCATATGGTATGCTGATGCGCTCCCATCGACAAAAAGGGTCGAATCTCCTCTTCGCATAAGCTTTCAGTTTCAGCTTGTAATCATTATAGACCTTGAATCGGGATATTTTGGCGGTTTCCAGTTCATATACCGTATAATATTTTTTCGCGTAATTCGTGACAAACCAATCCACAATTCTTAAAGAAATCTTGGATTCGCCATTGATAATTTTCATCATTTTATAAAGGTTCTCCTTGTCTTTATAAAATTCCATCAAATTCTTCATAAGAAGATCGTTTTGTGTATTTAATTGTGTCGAATTATAGGACATGAATTATTTATAATTGGTATGAACAGGAACGGTTTATATTATTTTTCCAAACGATTATATAAAGTTTCTAATTTGGTATTGAATTTATTATGAAAAACAAGAAGAGGGATGGTGAAAATAATATCACTGCGCAATTCTTTCAATTGTAGATAATGAAATCCCGCTACACCATCTAAAGGAAAAGGAATTCGTTCCACTATATTCCGCGAGATATAAATGAGAATACCGAATATGCTTAATCGGAGTAAAATTTCGGCGCATACTTGCCATACCGGTTTTTTATTTTCGTCGTCTTTATTTTCCGCACGAAAAATAAAATCGAGGGTTTTTGCTGAGAAAAAACCGAGCAAAAAATAGATGATGGTTACAAAAGAAATGCCGAGTAATTTGATCCCGAAGAATGAAAGTTTCATTATATATATTTACAATATAATGATAAAAAATTACATTTGAAGCTTTGGTCCAAGACTCTTATAATAAAAACCTTGATATCCAACGTTTTTATCCAAGGCTTTTGCTAAAGTCTTGTCGCTCATTTTGATCATTCGTATACAATCATATTTGCATTTGAATTCTTGGATCATTCGATTTTGTGCGTCGAATTGACCTACTCCATCTTTATATAAGATTGGGATTTTTCCAACTTTTGTCGAAAACACCGATTTAAGTTCAGGTGAACATTGATCATACAACGCATAATAGTAACCATTTATCAATCTCCCCTTTTTGACGGGCACGTCTAACGCCGCAGGTGAATAACCATTATTTACAGCTGCAGTCTTTCTATCCAAATAAACATTTATGATTTCCGTTTTATTCGCGTTTATTTTG
>VFLE01000137.1 GCA_009885205.1 Candidatus Shapirobacteria bacterium
AATGATGATAATTATGAAGTTATTGAAAATATTGGACTTTATAGAATAATAAATATTAGTTTTAAAAAATGCTTACCATCTTTTACAAAAATAATAAAAAAATTAAATTGTTATTTAGATGGTAATGTATATCCTTCGCCAGAACTAAAATTTTTATTAGATAATAGTGTTTCTTTTAAAATTATTGAGGGATGCTGGGGATTTAGTAAACATATTGATTTTCCAGAAGAATTTGACGAACAAGGAGCAGACGGAGTTAGGAGATATGCAAAGTATGTTGGTATGTGCGATAGTCATAAATTAAAATCAGCACACTGGATTGAAGGAGACAAAAAAATGATAGAACATATAAAATCTTATACTACCGCAAATATGTTTTCTACATCCACAACTGCTGTTGTTGAATATGATAAACAACATAATTATCATTTTGGACACTTTACATCATTTATAACGATGTATCAACGATTAAATATGATAGAGCAATTATTAGAAATACCATATGAACATATTATTCGTATCTGTGTTGATGGTATTTATCATACGGCTTCAAACATAGAGCTTAAAAATGCTTTTCGTGTTAAATATGATATTAATTTTAATAACGAAGCTGGTAATTCATATATTAGTCATTTAAACGAACCATATATGATAACAGAAAATAAATATATTAAGCCATCTGTTGCTGGCGTTGAATTTCATCTAGGAGCTGGCGGAACTGGAAAAACTCACAAAGCATTGGTTGATAAAGGAAATATTAATATGTTATATATAGCCCCAACTCACAAATTAGCTGCCAATAAAAAAGAAGAATATGGTATACCATCAACCGTGTTAGCAATCGCAATTGGTAAAAACCCAGAAAGAAAAGGAGAAATAAAAAGAAAATACGGCGTGTTATTGTTTGATGAAATTAGTATGTATTCTACAGATACAGTTGTTGCAATAATGGAAGAATATAATGGTTTAAAAATTATATTTTGTGGAGATATTGGATATCAACTTCCACCGATAAAAGCAAGACCTGTTAATTTAAAAGAAATTGCAAACATTGAAATTATAGAATATACAGAAAACTATCGTATCACATGTGATAAACTAAAGAAACTAGCAGAAAATATGAGATTAGATATTAAGAATTACGCTTATCCAAAATTAAATAGAATGAGAGTTATGAATTATTTTAAAGAAAATTTACCAAACCATATAATAAACAAAGACGAACTACAAAAAATTTATACGATAGATGATATGATTTTATCATCAAGAAATGAAAACAAAGATGAATTTACTAATATGTTTAAGGATAAATTCAAACAAGAAAAATATTATGTTAGAAAAAAGAAAGATGAATACTATAATGGAAGTATTGTAATAAAAGATAAAGGGTTTGCTGAAAAAGAATTTGGAAAATATGTAGAAAAGATTAAAAAAGATGGAACAAAAAGTAAGCCAAAATGTGAAATACAGCACGCATTTACAATTCATTGTATCCAAGGAGAAACCGCCCAGTATAAACTATTTATTGATATGCGAGACATAACATCTATACAAATGTTATATACCGCATTAAGCAGGGCAAAAACATTAGACCAAGTATATTTATTGGATATATAAAAATCTATTCTATATTATAATATACGAAATGTCAGCTTACAGTTTGTTAAACGGAACAACAAATGTTATACCAAACATTCAATCATCTAATCCTTTGTATAATCCTAGTGTCCCAGTTATTGGAGATCAGAACGTAAGAAGTATTAGAAATATCAATATGAAAGACCGCTTTTATCTTGACAATGCGATAGACAGCCAAATGAAAAACAACGACGGTTTGTCTTTAGGATCAAATAATAAATTTCTTAGACACAAAGATTATGATAGACAGATAGACCCAAATTATTTACGACGAGAAAATCCTAAGAACAAAAAACATACAGACCCCGATGATTATTATAATGGTTCTCAATTAGCATATTTTGAAATTCCAAGAAAAATACCAAGAGCACAAATAATGGATCCACTGTCAGCAGGATCAGGAATAATAAATCCAATGGATGCTTATCAATATAAAAATAGATTTATTTCTAATACACCAACTCCTCAAATGAAACAAGCAATAGTTCCTCCTATGATGTCTCCAACAGAAAAAGTTAAAGTAAGCAATTCAAAACTAAAGCCAATTGGAAATGACCCAACCGAAGATCCAGATATAACAGCAATCAAGGACGAAATTAAAAAAGATAGAGACCAGTCAATTAAAGATAGAGAAGCAAGAATAGCAGAAAAGGGACCAAAAATGTTAGATTATGGAACGAAAGACGAATTCGGAGATAGTAAAATTCAAAACAGGAATGAATAAATTCTAAAATTATTTTATATTGTGTATTATATAGAACAAAAAAATGAATCGTGAGCCTATGCAAAACATTGATGTCTCTGACACTAAATACTCTGATGCCGATGGAGATTTAATGGTTAATAATTTAATATACGAGATGCCAAAATCTCTCTCTTTGGCTACTGGACGAACTCATGTGTCGCAGTTTCCTCAAAGAGCCACATACACCGTTGACCGCAATAGCACAATGGTGTTTCAATGGAACACTGGAAATGCTTACATTGACTGCAGTAATTCATACCTCCGCTTCAAGATGAAAGCAACAGGCACTGCTAACGTAACTGCCCCTACTTTTGGCACTGGTTCTGCATTAAATTTATTTCATGAATACAGAATTAGAAGTCGCTCGGGTGTTGAGCTTGATCGATTGGAGAACTGCAACTTATACAATCAATACCGATTGAAATATACGAAAACTACAAATTGGTTGGCTACCGTTGGGCAATCATTTTTATATAACTCTGGGACAGCTGTATTTAATTCTGCGAATACTTTTATTACTGATGTATGTATTCCATTGTGTGAGTTGGCGACTTTCTTCTGTTCTATTAAAAAAGGACAATTACTTCCTCCTCAAGTTGCCTCGGGATTACAAATTGAGTTATCGCTTGAATCAATCGCTAGGGCGTTTCTGGATAGTCAAACATTCTTTCAGGCTGGTTCTAGTTTAGAATTAACAGATATCGCTATGGTTCTTGATACCGTGTCTTTATCAGATGAAACCTCTAAATTACTAAATTTAGAATCGTCCCAATCAGGACTTGAATGGTGCTATCATCGCATTTATA
>VFLE01000165.1 GCA_009885205.1 Candidatus Shapirobacteria bacterium
ACTAAACTTCTCTCAAAAGAGAACACCTACAATGAAACCTCTCCCCTTATTAGTCTCGAATGCAAACTTGGGATGGGACAGTTACCTACAATAAAATCCCGCAAGGGGTCTTACTTATCTTTTAAGTGAGTTGGTAAAAAATACTGTACGGCTTTTAGTAGCTGTTAAATGGGCTGAAACCATTATCTAACTATTATTGAATTGTTAAAAATCATTATATGGGTCAACGGGTCAACATTATAAGTAACACAAACTTGAACACTATCAAAATATATCAATGGCATCTTTTCACATATTGAAAAATATATAGCACCCATACTTTTTACCAGTCGAAGATTCTCTTGCAATCTTTTTTTTTACTCACCCAATCCCGTAGTCCTGCTAGTCTGCAAAGTGAGGGGTGGGGGTACTGAAGTACTATATATATACTACTTAATGTATCTATCTAGCTCCCTACCAATAAAGGTGTTGTTCTGTGTTTGCTTGACTATTGTGCTATCTCTTCCTTTCAGCTTGTCGATATATTTAATGGCATCAAGTCTAGTGCGATAGTCGGGTCGAGTACCTACTATGTCACCTTTAAAATTGTATATCTCAGTAGTCGCTTCAACAATGCCACCAAGTAGCTCAGCCTGTTTAAAATCTCCAATCTTTTTGTTAATAAGTTTTATATATTTTTTCTTACTAGCTTCAATAATATCTGATTTTGATTTAGTGATAACTTGCACCGTACTTCTACTTATAGTGGGAATTACTGATAATATTTGATTTTCAGTCTTACCAGCTATTTTCATCTTTACCACTTTAGTAACAATAGATTTTTTGGTCTTTTTACTCATAGATAACTAATAATATCACATCTCAAGTATTGCCCAATATACCACCATTAAATATCTCTATTAAATTATGCCTATCTTTACACAGATGATCATATATAGTAAAGATAAATAATACCTAACTATATGTATAATATAGTATGTTTTAATAATATATACTTGACAGATACATTACTCATTGATTATAATATATTAGTTAACAATTTAACAATTAAACAATGAACAAATACACCCTAAGATACCAAGACCAATTCGGAATAATTCATACTTCAGAATATCCAAACGCTGGACAATATGAATTTTGGAGAGATATCAGAAAAGCCCAAGGTTACAAAGTTTTAATTGATACTCAAACAGAATTTGGAGAAATTAAAGACGAACCAATGACCAACGATAGTGTTATTTTATAAATTAATTATTTAACAATAAAACAATGAACCAAATAAACACAGAAATCTATTTATCAGACTTGACCTATGAAGTAAAGGAAAGCTTAAAAGAAAACATCATGGAACGATTAAGAGATGATAAAGAAACCATGAAAGAAGTCCAAAAAATGATAGATGAAGATTTAGCAGAATTACTAGAACTTAAAATTGAAAATAAAATATCACTTGAAAGTAGAATTAATATGGCATTAGAAGATATGGCAACAGGAGTTTTAGAAAGTGAATTTTATGGAGAAATTACAATAGGTGATGATTATTAATTATTAAACAATAAAACTATGATGTACACTTATAAAAAACCAACAAACCACAAACAACATTGTGTAAAATGTTTCCAAAGTATATTCAAAGATGAACAGATAATTCAATTATATGCAGATAGAGGTTGTAGCCAATATTATCATCCAAATTGTTTTAAGTTAGAAGTTGAAAAATTATTAGGAGAAAATTAAAACTATGATACGCACAAAAGATTTATTTCAGGAAATGTTAGACAGACAAATTGAAACCGAAGCCAAAGCCCAAGGCTTGACAGTTGAAGATTTATTAATTATGAAAGCTGAAGAGGAAGCCGAAGAACAACACGAAAGAGATGTAGAACAACAAAATCAATTTTGTATGTTTAATTTATCTCTATGAAAATCAAATTAGAGGATATTGTAGCCATAATCTTTATATTATTAATTTTATTTATTACATTTAGCAATTAAAAATATGACAGTCAAAGACTTAATTTTTGAATTACAACAACTAAACCCAAAGCAAAAAATAGCAGTTGCAAGTGATGAAGAATGGAATAATGTATTTTTTGAAGTCAATCTAGCCGAAGATACAGAAACTCATGCTATGGTTATTTTTGGATTATCGGGGAGTGAAGATAAAACAAGATATTGACAGATGATATCACTAGTGATAATATTAATTATTAACAATTAAATAATCAAACTATGAACCAAATAGAACAATTAGCCAAAACAATTAAACGAAATAAAGACAAAAAGTCAAAGCAAACAGCCAAAAACATTAAAATTGCCAAGCTAACAATCGCTGGAATTGCTTTTATTTTGTTAGTAGCTGGATTAGTACAGGTGATTGATAAAACTGTAAACTTTTTTAGAGAAAATACGATTGTAAAATATCAACCCATTAAAGTTATTTTTCATACTCCATTTGAAATCGTCAGTCTTCAAGAAGTGTATCGAAAAGAGCAAAACGAGAAAGTAAGCGAAGAGATAGCCAAACGAATAACCGAGGAATATCTTAATCCAAGAATTGAAGTTGACCAAAAATGTCAAACATCAGTCCAAATTGACCCTAAAGCATTTTTTGCTACCCTTAGAACAAAGGAA
>VFLE01000100.1 GCA_009885205.1 Candidatus Shapirobacteria bacterium
CAACAAAGAACATTGGGACAAGATTTATACTATTCAAGAATTACACGACGGCAGTATCGATAACAATTTCATCTGGATCTGATGGGATACGATTAGCAGACAATTCAGTCCAAAACACTTACACGTGGGGAGCAACGGAACAGTATATAACACTTGTATGTGTCTCAACAACCTCTCCGATGTGGGTAATTATCAACACTGAATATGACGATACAGCAGTGAATGGAGACATTGCCTCATTGACCGGAGACATTGCCTCATTGACCGGAGACATTTCCTCATTGAATGGATATATTGACTCCTTGGAACAAAAGACCACTGGAATAGGATATGATAATGCAAGTGGTTCAACACAGATTTCAGAAATAAATACAGACCCAAACACATCTCCACAACTAACGATTGGATACAACGGTGGATTTCCAAGTGATACAACTCTCAATGGGTTGACGAATATAGCAGGAGCGCAATACATCAATGGATTTCAAGTATTATCCGGAACAAACACCTTGGTAAAACCACTCAAAGAATATTACACTTTAGCGACAGCTTCGAATGGTTCGGTTATCTTACCAGTAATCGATTCAACAATGTATGGTTCACAGATCACATTCGTGAAAACAAGCACATTAGCAACGTGGACAATTTACTCTGCGAGTGGAAACACATTCCGATTGTATAAATCGAACTCAACAGCAACGACGACCAGTATATCACTGGCGTTGGATAATACCGTTCTGAAAATAGTCGCGACAGCAAATATATGGGATGTGATTGAGGCAGACGTATTGTCGGCAAACAACACTTTTTCGGGGACGAACACGTTTTCCGTTCCACCAGTAATGTCAGGGGCTTCCATTATAAGTAATACAATTCCATCTTCATCTGTGAATGATTTAACTACATTATCAACGACGCAAACCATTAGCGGAACAAAAACATTTACAAGCGATATATATGCTTCAATAATTGACAGCACGACACAAGGCGGAACACTAGAAATCGCAGGAGATTTGTATTTATCATCTGCAAGAATTAACCCAGCAGGTTCAACAAATCTCCAATTAGCAAACACGGCATCAACCATTTCTATGTTGGGTATCACAACAATGAATGGCTACAGAAACCAAAACTATTCATTTGCAGTAGGCGCAACTCCACTTGACTTAACCAGTGAAATATATTTCGAAACAACCATTCGGTTTAATTCAACCTCAACCGCAGGACAAACTCATACGTTTCTGAATCCAACTATATCGGGTGGCGTTGATGTGACAGTTGCAAATCAATCCGATTATATACAAACATTATCCATTGCTAGTAATTTATTCACAGGACAATTTGGTTCAATGTTGTCAACAATACAAATACCGCCATATGCTTGGTTAAAAATGAACTGCAATGGTATACAGTGGTTTGTTTATCAATGGACTGGCGTTCCATGTTCTTATAATAGGAGAAACAATGCAACTCAAAGTATAGCAAACGGTAGTAATGTGACTGTAGCATTTAATACAGGAAACACAACCACAACCGCTAATAATGGTTCTACTACTTGGTTAGACGGACAATTAACGGTGGGAGGCACATCACCAACAAACAGATTTACGAATCCATCAACATTTGGCATATTCATTCGTGTGAATGTTTCTCTAACATTTGCGTCAAATATAACTGGAATACGAATATTATGGATTCAACCCTCAAACACGACACGATATCCCCAATTTTTAGGCGCAAAACAATTCCCAGCAGGTAGCACAGGGGTTGTTGGTTATTGTAGCACAGAAGCAGAGATTTACTTAGCATCAAACGAATATTTCAATGTGTTTGTATATCAAAACTCTGGAGCAGCATTAAATATTAATACAAATCCATTTATCCAAATAACAAAATTAGGATGAAAACAATATCTCACAGGAAATCTATATGGCGACTCCAGATCTATCACTCGTCTCTCTCCGAAACAACATCCTTTTGGATGTCAAACGTCAAGCATACAAAGCGAAGATACTCGAGCGTATCAAAGAGTTAGGATTAGACATATCCAAATATGCACATGACCAAGAATTCATTCTTCTAGTGTGTAATATTATCGAGCATTTGGTGAAGAAGTCAGACCACATCCCGAAGAAGGATTTAGCGGTAGAGATATTCACGGAGTTGTTCGAACCAATCACGGAAGTCCACAAACAGATACTCGAGGCATCCATTGATTTTCTCCACAAAAACGGAAATATCAAAAAGGTGTCGGCATACAAACTGTTTCGAGTAGGCGTCAATGAATTGTTTAAATGTAAAATATTTCGGTAGATACCCAATGCGTGTCTATCGGAATGTGCGTGATCTTTTGCTAAATAAATACATCAGCGATTTGTTAATAATGAGCAACATGGAATATGGCACATTATTATATTCGGTACTATCGGCAAATCCGACACAAATTGTTATATCGTTATTGGCATTGAAAATGGGTTTATCTAAATCCATATTGATGGTTATATTACTCTTCGTTTTGTAGTCTGATGAAATAACAAATTATGCATAAATAACAAAACCCGATACATGAGTTACAACACGTTGATGAATATTCACAACACGTTGTTTGCGGAGGATTTATATCCTCAGATACATTGGAAACACTTCTCATCATTTAACTATTCGGATAATTTATTTTTGACCCACGCGATCAGAAATGAATCGTTGTTTCCCCACTCATCAAATCCATTAGAAACATCGAGGGTAAATAACCGGTTATCTATAGCAAGACCATCCTCATCTTTAAGCATAACTGCTATCCGCGCAGATTCAAAAGGAATATAATCAAACACCGATATTCTCCCAGATACGATTCGTCGAGTGATTGTTATATTCGGATAGATGTTAAACTCGGGCGACTTGCTCATTGTATATTATCTCATTGGAAATTAATCATTGATGTCGAAATCGATTAACTAGACTTTTACAATAACTGGAAACAAGTGGAAATACCCTAGTTAATCTATAATTAATGCGATTTATACTATAAATGCATCAAAACCCGAGATTTAAACGTTTAAATCTCGGGTTTGATGATTAACTGGATACTTTGGTTAATTATTATTGATTAACTAGACTTTTACGATAACTAAAACAATGTTGGAATACCCAATTTAAACAATTAGTTATAGGTTAACCATTTAGCGATAATTAATTTATTTGTAATATCTATACTCAAATGCCAAGACTTCATTCCATCTCTCAATCCGCTCGCGATCTACTGCAATCGACTCTCATTGAGAACCGACCTGCTCTCTCTGCCAATTCTATCAAGTCATACGTCTCTCTCCTTTCGAATATGTATTACAAGTTCCATGACAAGACCGATGACCTCGACTTGGAATGGTTCAAGAACGATGCTAACATTCTCCAAGCATTAAAGGATAAACCTCCTAGTGTTCGCAAGACATATATTGCATCAGTCATTGTTCTGAATGGGAAGGGTGATCACAATGACCGCCTCTCTAGCATTATGACTGAAGACCAAGACGCAACTGTTGCTGAATACAATAAACAGGAGAAGACGGTTAAGCAATCTACCAACTGGATGGACTATTCTGAAATCAAAAAAATCCACTCCAAATATGAAACCGAAGCAATCCCACTCTTATCTGCCAAGGGAGATGTAACTGACGCTAGTAAGAAAGCATTGAACAAGTATATGCTGTTGACTTTAGCATGTGGTATTTATCACCCCCCGCGTAGATCGGAAATTGCAGATATTAAAATCCGTGACTACAATGCCGAGACAGATAATTACATCGACATGAAGAAATCAAAGATGGTATTCAACAGTTATAAGACCTCCAAAAAATATGGTCGCGAAGAGGTTATCATCTCTCCTGTCTTCAAAAAGATACTCACAAAGTATCTCAAAAAAGTACCCGATCAAGAATACCTCCTTATGAAACCCAACGGCACAAAATACTCTATCCAGAACATTACGCGAGAACTTAACACCATATTCGGTAAGAACATTTCGACTTCAATGTTGAGACATATCTACCTCTCCGATCTTTACAAAGACGTCCCGAAATTATCCCAGATGATGCAGACAGCACAGGATATGGGACACAGTGTTGGAGAGGCAATGAAATATGTCAAACATTGACTATCCTATTTTTGGATCTGGATATGGGTATGGATTTATTTAATCAAAATCCAACCGATATAAAAATACCGCATTATGATATATACCCCCAAATATCATAATGAATCAACCCGAAGAACCCGAAGAACCCGAAGAACCCAAAGAACCAGAAGAACCAGAGATCAATCCCCGCACCGGGTTGCCTTATAGACAGTCCTCCAAATTGAGAGCGCAAAAATTAAAGTGGCGTAACGCCAACAAAGAAGTAGTATGCAAACACGTTGTGGATTGGCAAAAACGTAATCGCGCCCAAATGTACTCTTACCAAAAGACATACCAAAAACGTTTAAGAGAAGAGCGACTCTATTTTTTAGAATTGTTCGGCGAAGGGTTGGTTGAATTTAACCAAACTGACTAATTTAGTAAAAACTACTTAAACATTTTTCTATTAGTAGGATATACTAATACAAAACATTTAGGAAAATGACAACTCTTACCCTACCCTTTATTTTAAACGACTGGACTATACAACTGACTGCAATCCCCGAGTACCCAGAATTTACAAAATCATTCAATGAACCACTCGACTACCACATCCTTGAGATGATGACTAATTCAAACCATCCAAAACTTACCTCCGAGATGAAGGCGGAAATCACTAGTAAATTACTCCCGAATATTGATATGAAGACCGGTATACTAAAGAGTCTTCCTTACCAACCGTATGGGTTAGGTAGAGTATATGGTACTGGAGACCGCTCGATTATTCCAATGGCAAAAGTTGTGAAACACACTGTGTTAAAATATATGGGATGGACAGACATCGATATGGTTAAGGGGCATATGTCCATAGCGTATGAGATGGGTAAAAATGTCAGAATTGAGTTTAAAAATATCAAACGCTACATTGATCACTTCGATGAAATATGTGAACAAACGAGAGAGTTTTACCAGTTAGACTCGAATGAGAACTATTTGGAAGATGACCAGATTAAATGGTTGTTCTGTTTGATGATGTATGGTGGAGGATTGAGTTGCTGGGTTGATGGGTTAGAAGAAGGAGACCTAAAGGGCGGTTATAAACCAAAAAAACTACGCAACAAAACCATTTATTCTCCCTTCGCGCTAGAATACAAAACAGAGACCAAACAAATAATTGACCGTATTTACAACACAAACAAACCACTTGTTCGTAAACTTCGAAAAGAGGAAGAAGAGATACACGAAACAAAGGGTAGAGTCGCTTCGTATTGGTTTCAAATTATCGAAAATCATATCCTCTACACTGTATATGAGTTGCTTTGTGGAATGAAAATTATCAAACCCCGCGTGTGCGGTAGAGAATACGATGGACTGTGTCTTCCGCAAACCATTCCATTCGACAAATCCGAAGTCATTGTAAAAGTGAATTCTCATATTCGCGAACAAACCGGTATGTCTATTCTAATGAAATTTAAAGAATACAAGGACTACGTTTTACCCGAATTTATCGAACAACGCCTAGCGTTTATTCCGCCAGTATTTGCTACATCAGTCGAGGTAGTAATTGATGACGAAGACGCCAACGCCGACGACGAATACGTTCAGTGGAAAACAAAGTTCGAGAAGGAGTGGTGTAAAATCAAAAATAATGGCACGTTTATCCGACGATTCGAACTGATGGGTAAAACCAGTTTGGTGTTTCAAACGGAGAAACTACTCATTACCGCTTACAAACACGAGTGCTATTTTAAAACCGAAAAGGGTAAGAAAAAACGCGTGCCATTTATCCTCGAATGGTTAGATGATACTAAAATGAGATGTTATGACGCGGTTCAGTGCGTTCCACCGCCCCTTCTTTGTCCGTCAAACGTTTATAACTTGTGGATTCCATCACCATTCGAAACGCAACCGATTACAAAAGACGATCCTGACTTTCATATGGAAGCAGTCAGCGCGTTTGCGACTCACGTGAAGACGTTGTGTGGAAACAATATGGAGACATACAAATACGTGTGTGAGTGGATTGCCCATTCCATTCAGAAACCCGCAGAAAAAGTTGGCGTTGCCCTCAATTTTATATCCGAGCAAGGTGTTGGTAAAAATATATTCACTGACGTTTTAGTCGCCTTATATGGGGGTAATTCGAAGAAACTCGAAACGTCGCAACCCGAACGTGATGTATGGGGTAGTTTCAATGATTTAATGGCAGACGCCTTCCTAGTTGTGTTAAGCGAAACCGACAAACGCAATTCATCGGGGCACGATGGGAAGATTAAAAACGTGATAACGGATGAGACCCTAACAATCAATCCAAAAGGTAAAACCCCTTTCACAATGAACTCTTACCATCGGTATATTCAACTGACAAATAATACCGACCCCGTTCAAACAAGTAAGGGAGACCGTCGAAACGTGATTATACGATGTAGTGATCAAAACAAGGGTGATTCTGATTATTTCAAACGGATAACCGAATTGTTTAAAAGTCCGAATGCATTACGCTCGATTTATTGGTGTTTCAAATTGATGGATATATCTGCCTTCCATATTGGGCATAAAATTATCACCGAATATCACGAAGAGATCATCGGACACAATGAAAACCCTCTTCTGTTATTTATGAAGTGGTTCGTCGAAAATCATTATGGAATCGTGGAATTGTCTCCTGTCGAATTATTGGCGAAATTTACCGATTGGAAAACATCGAATAGATTCAAATTTGGGGAGAATATGAACACGTTGTCTCTTCTCAAAAAACTCAAACTTGAGTTGCGAATTCCAGAGGAGTGTATGGAAATTCATAAAACGATGTATTCTAACACTCGCTTTTTTGATACTAAACGCCTTGCTCAATTCTTAGGTATGGATTATCTTGGGCAGGGTTCTGTAGACGAGAAAATCGGAGAGAAATAATCTCCCCGAAGTATCTAGGAAGGAAAATCGTATTTATATGAAAAATAAATATGATCGTGGGGGAGGAACACGAGGAACAAGAAACGAGGAACATCGATGCATGGAGGTTGGTGAACCTCCATATGAACCTCCATATTTTATTTTCAATGTTCTCTATAAATATGTGGGTTTTTCCGTAACAAAATATATTCCTATAATAAGTTATGGAGGTATGGAGGTATGGAGGTTCATTTACAGTTAGGTGAAAAAAACGTGTTCCTATGTTCCTGTTCCTGTTCCTGTTCTAAAGAACAGAGGAACAGAGGAACACGTTTTTTTAAGATGAAAAAAAACACAACCTCCATGCTCCATACCTCCATATATTTGGAAAAACGTGTTCTTCGTGTTCTTCCCCTATAAATCTCTCCTCTTATATAAATGGATTTCGAACCCCTCCTAATTGCTGATAATACTCGTTTCGTTGTTCTCCCAGTCAAATATGAGGACATTTTTGCAATGTATAAGAAAGCAGTATCGGCATTTTGGACACCCGAAGAAGTTGATCTCTCAAAGGACATGAATGACTTCAAAAAATTGAATGGTGATGAGAGGCATTTCATATTAATGATTTTAGCGTTCTTTGCTTGTATGGATGGTTTGATCAATGAGAATCTTTGTCTCCGATTTATGGGAGAAGTACAGAACTCGGAGGCACGTCTCTTCTATGGTTTCCAGATGGCAATGGAGGGTGTCCATCAAGAGACTTATGCAAATTTGATAGATACTTATATTCAGGATAAGGAAGAGAAGACTCGCCTGTTTAATGCTATTGACAACTATCCCTGTGTACGAAAGAAGGCAGATTGGGTCGGTAAATACATACAGGGATCTAATCGATTTGCAGAGAGACTGATAGCATTTATATGTGTAGAGGGTATCCATTTCTCGGGAGCATTCTGTGCAATCTACTGGTTGAGAACTCGGAATCTATTACAGGGATTGTGCTTCTCCAATGAATTGATCTCGAGAGATGAAGCACTCCATACAGAGTTTGGTATTGCTCTATATCTAAAATTGATAAACACATTGTCACAAGAGGAAGTGCATCAGATAATTCGAGAGGCGGTAGAGATAGAGACGGAGTTTATCTGCGAAGCGTTGCCGTGCCGTTTGATAGGGATGAATGCGCGACTTATGAGCCAGTATATCTATTTTGTTGCGGACAGATTGTGTTTACAGTTGGGTTATGAGAAGATTTGGAATGTGGTCAATCCCTTCTCCTTTATGGAAACAATTAGTATTGAGAGGAAGACTAATTTTTTCGAAAGTAAAGTCAGCGAGTATGCTCTTTCAACGAGGGATAAAAATGAGAATATTTTTGAATTCGATTCAGAATTCTAGTAAATGGAGTCGGTTTATCCATTATACTGTTTACAGAGATTTTTCTAATTTGTGTTTAGTGCAATCGAATGAGATGAGATTTTTATCAACCTCTCTACTTAATGATAAAATGACAGCAACACCAAACCAGCGATCGACTCGAGTAATATGGTAATCTACCACAAAGTACCCTGCTTCATTTGCACGTCGGATTCTGCAAGGTGTGACAGCGTGTTGTAGGAGAAGGAATGAGATGATTCTCGGATTCAATTCATAACACCTCTCAAATATTTTATCTAGGATAGAGAAGGGAGGATTTGAAACAATGAGATCAGGTTCTCCCCGATAATCAAAGAAATCTCTGTCTTCATCTATCTCGGTCCACTGGTATACAGAGTTTGGAAAATATTCAGGAAATAGATTAAAGTAAGCGCTTGTTCCTCTAAATGGTTCAAATACAATTTGAGACTTCTCTCGATCTTGTAATTTTGAGAGGTGGATTCGGACAAGAGATTCAGGAGTATAATATTTATCATTGCGTACTTCTTTGTTCCGGATAATGTTTGCAGTTTGTACGTTGGTTAATTTCGGCATTTATAATATCCTCTCATATTATTCATTCCACATCTTTTGAAGGGCGCGGATATTTGTAATGAGAGAGTCGGAGTCACCCCATAGAATCCAGAAGGATAGTACTGCTGGACTCGGTGCTAAATCTCGGATATATTTCCCCTCTCGTTTTGATGCTAAATGTCTAGCGCGATAATTTGCTCTTTTTAATGTGTCTCCGTGATCGATGAAAGTACTGCCACCCTTCTGTCCGAAATGGATGGTCTTTTCTTTGCCGTCGACATTTAGGGTTGCTTCGTATCTTTTCGAATCTCGGGAGGACGTTTTAATGTCGATGATTTGGATCATAGTATATTATCTCGGGATACAATATATGCGAAAAAAAGTAATCCAATCTGATAAATCTTTTGTTCTAGATGATAAAAAAGTCCATGAAGGTACAATGAAACCGCTTACTAAACCAGCACTGAAGAAATCGTATTCAGACAAGACTGGGAAACCTGCTGGGATGTTTTTCAAATAGATATTTTTTTGTCATAGTAGAGTATAACAAAAAATGGTTAGAATCCGTGAACCTCCAATAATCAATGCACAAAAAGAACTCGATCAATGGTGGAGTAGACATTTGGGTGTGCATACAAGACAAGCAGAAGGCGTCTATATTTTTATTGATGCCGAACACAAGGAAATATATGAGAGAGATTATTTACAAAAAATTGAACAACTTGTTGCAAAATATAATTTACCTGCAAACAAACTTATCCGATCTACATTTGATAACTATAAAATAGAATTACCAAATATGGAAATACCAGAACATAGAGAACCAGACGAACCCTCCATTGGGATAACAATTGAAGCGGTCGAACTCGACCGAGTCGAATTAGATATTTCCGAGGTATTACAAGAACCAAGCGAAGAGAGCAAAGAATGCGACCCAGCATTCAAGTCAACGTCTGATCGTATTGATGAAGTGAGGGAACAAATTGAAAATTTAGAGAGGGAACTTTCTAAATGGAACGCTGAAATGGCGAAGTTATGCCATCTGTAATTTCTTGATTTCTGCTATTATTTGTTTGCGTGTCAGGTTAAGATCCACTTTACCTTTGCCAAGCGCTTCATATTCGTTTCGTAATGTCGCAACACTTTTATAATCTGAGCGGTTATCTCTCACCCTCACTCTTCTCTTTTTCGGTTCAGGTTCAGATTCCAAAGGGATTGATGAAGCAAACTGATCTGGGGGTTCGATTGATCCAACAGGCATCTCGTAAAAGGACTTCTCTTGAACAGTTGGAAATAATAATGAAAGAGATGCTTTTTCTTCCGCTCTTTGAATCAAAGAAAGAGATGATCTTTCTTCTGCTCTTGGAAATATAATATCTGTCTTTGATTGAGAGGGTTGCTTTGCAACGGGTGTTATCAATTCAGCAAGTTGTTCCTTTTTAGAGGGAACATCGATTATTTCAGATGTTCCAATGCTTCCAATATCTTCGAGAATGGGTGCGACGACTCGGACGGGTTCTCGTTGGGTGATGGGGATTCCTGTATAATTGGGTTGCATAATGGCGGGTTGAGTGAGATACCCAGTAGTTTGGGCAGGAACTTGATAAACGACTGGAGGTAATTGACGCATAGGAATAGAATCTCCTTCAGATGGTTTTGGACGTCGACGACGGGGAGCTCGTTTCTTCTTTGTGTCTCCAACTTTGACAATAACCGTTTGAACATTTGATTTAGAAATTGCAACATTCTTTGGTGCTTTTTTACGGCGGGGAGGCATAATGATATATACACACATTTTTTATTTTGCTTTCTCTTCGGGTTCTTCGAAAATGACCTCAGCGTCGAACTTGAAAAAGAGACGACGATGTTTGAGATTTAGCAACAACCAATCATGTGGGTCTTTATATAGTTTCATTATTTGTTTGTATTGTTTCTCGTCGTAGTCATAAAACTCGTCGAAGATCTTCGTCATTTGAGACTTGCCTAAATTGTATGTTATCAAGTTGGTTGCAACCTCTCGCCATTTCTTTGGGAGTTGGTAAACGTTCTGTGCAAGAAGCATTATGCTTACTTTGAGATGTCGCATTTTGGTAATGATTTTATTGAGGACAACTTCTGCTAATTTGTCCTTACGAAATAAAGCGCCCATATCGTCAATTAACAAAAAAGAGAATTCATCGTCCTTTGCGTGAGCAA
Organism: Candidatus Shapirobacteria bacterium; assembly: GCA_009885205.1. Lineage (GTDB taxonomy): Bacteria > Patescibacteriota > Microgenomatia > UBA12405 > UBA12405 > UBA12158. Next base: position 11,153 of record VFLE01000100.1, read on the forward strand.
GTAGTTTCTGGTAGAGATCATCTAAAACGGTTTCATTGTATTCGTGATACAAACATTCCTCTGGAATATTGTTTACAAATATATTGTCTTTTGGCGCGATGGAGTGGAGAGATATTTCCGGAATGATACAGTAGATATGATGGAAACATTTATGAAGCGGATTGCGGAGGAGATTAATTGCGAGGGAGGTTTTGCCTTGCCCCATCTTACCGCACATAATCGTGAAATTACATTGGGCGAAAGCACACTTAACGGCATCGTATTTCTCTAATTTTGGATCAATGATGGTATCGCATTTCATATTTACACTGCCCATTTTAGGCGGTTCTAACTTCAGGATTTGCATATTAAAATGTAATATACTGTATAGAGATAAAAGATGGATGACGTTGAATATTCTTATGAGAGACGGAGACGAAGACGACAGCGTCGTAAGAGACAAATTGGTACAGATGGGTTACGTCGTATAGATAACCCACTGTCTCTCTACAAAGCATTGAAAATAGGATATTTGAGAGATGAAGATCAACAACGTGCTAAATTGAAACGATTCGGATATGTGTTGGATTCTGAATTGTCGGATGGGAAACAGCATGTGGTCGCGTATAACCCTGTAACGAAAAAAGCGATATATATTATCAATGGTAGTTCAACTGATTTGGTTGGGAATGCGGAACAAGTATGGAAGGACTGGCGAACCAACCTCTCAAACATTCCGACAGGAACGTTGGGATATACTCCTAGATATTTGGAGGAAAAACGGATCTATGATAAAATCCAACAGAAATATACGGATTCCAAAATAGTACTCGCAGGGCATTCTCAAAGTGGTGCTACAGTCAACAAGTTGACGGAACGAGGCGACCAAGGATATACTCTCGATCCCGCTCTGATAAACAACACTGCAAATCCGAATGTGAAGAACTACCGAGTGGAGGGAGATATTGTTTCGGCGTTTGCTAATCCTAAAACCATTGAGACATTACCTAATCCTAGTCAAGGGAGATTGCCCATTGTAAACACATTGCAGGCTCATGATATTGCACTAATTCAGAAGCAACCTATATTTTTATAATTTCGTATATTCCATTTTTAATATACGAAAATTGGATAGACCACATTTTTTAAACTCTGGATTCTACTGAACCATCTGGGAGCACGACGAAGATGATGTCTGCTTTGGCGATGAAGGATAGATACAACGAGTTTGTTGGTGCATTTGCGATATTCATTTCTAAAAATGAGTTGGATGTCGTGAGATCTTGACCGGATAAGAAGTTTGCGGATGAGGCAGACCGGAGGTCTTCTGCGAAACTGAAAGCAGAGAGGGACTGAACGACGGAAGAAGAACCAGCAGACACTAACAATTGGTCAGCGTTGGCTGCGGTTGGAGCAGTTCCTGTAGCAGTGTAAGTCAGATAGAGATCAGATACAATACCACTTCGTGTTTTCCATGACTCGTAGGCAGAATCGTAATTTGCCATCAAAGCACGCGAATAGATGGTGGACGGGGCAACCAACACATTGTGCGGATTAGGAGGCACCCGTTTTTGGGATGAAATGAAGTAGTTCAAACTATTTGCGAGAGGTGCTTTCGAGTCGTAAAACCCATTGACGGATCCAGCAGTTGAAATAACACTCTCTGTGAAGCGAGTCGCGAGACTACGGCATGACTTGACACGAACAGGGATTTGGACAGAAACTGAACCGGATGTCGCCGAATTGATAGTACCCGCTCCGACTCTGTAAGTAATACCGGCCATATAACGTTCCTTGGAGGGACTTAAGAGTTTCATCGAGGGTTCATCCAGCGTAATGTAAAACAAGTTGAGCGAAATTTGGTCAATTGTGATGCGAACAACAGCACCAGCGCCCGCAGCGGTCGTAACGTTCAAAATAGTTACTGGGGCGAGTTGAGGAGTATACAATGAGACTTGCGTTTTCGCTAATGAGCCTACAGGGCACATTGAACGATTTCCAGTTCCAAGCAATGAGTTGGCAAAAGGGATTTCATAGTTGTAGAAAGACTGCGCACTGGCAGTATCGAGGTCTCCGGTAAATGCTGGGATGGAATGACCTTGTAAGTTGTTCTGACTTGAAACACCGTCTTGTTCAGCACGGAGTCCTAAATGAAACAAGACGTCGCGTTGTGCTACATCAAAACCCCAGTTCACTTGTTCAGCCATCGCAACGTCATACGAAGTAATATCATCGACCATATTGCCCGCAACATAAGTCGACATACGATTGATGTATGAATGAGCGGACGATTGGAGAGCAGAGATGACGCCGGTGTATGCGGTTGTAGCGTCGGTAACAACTTGATAGCGCACTCTAAATGATAGGGTGGATTTCGCGGTGTCGCACATTAGATTCGAGCCTTGACCAGTTGGAATATCGAAGTTGATTTGTTGAGAACCGAGAGTGATTTGTGTGGGAACCGACAATGAGTTAGAAACCGTCGCGTCAAGTGAGACAACACTCGATACGTTGTTTGGAAGCACTTTTATCCATTGAGACGAGACTCCGGAGGAGGTTGCGCCTTCGGGGGAAGGCAACATAGATTTTGGAAGAGCAATAGGAATCATCTGATATACTTTTAGTTTAGAAATAAAAATGTCCGCAAATGGATGTTGTTATTCGTTTTTAGAGAGATCGAATGAGGAAACAATGGCAGAGTTGAGCATATCACTAAACTGACCAACCATTTTCAATTGTCGGCGGTAGATATTAATCTGGAGGGAAAAGAAGGTAGCGATGCCGTTGAAATCTACTAGATTGCCGTTATTGTCTCGGATCTGAATATTGAGAAAATCACAGGACAATGTATTTAGTCTAAACTCATTTGCATTGTTCTGGTATACTATTTGGGTGTTGAGACGCGAATCGTTTGGAATGGAACATAAAATATTTGAATAAGAGACTCTTCCATCCACCGCTAAGACCAATCCATTGTACATCGACCCATTTGCGACGCACAATTGATATGTCGGATTTGGTAAGAAATTACACACTCGACTAAATGTATGAGAACCCGTGGCGGTAATGTTTTCGCTAAACCCCATAACAAATGAAATGGGAGATGAACCGATAATAGTAAACGATCCTCCCGCTGTTTTTGTAATGGTAAATCGAGAGGTGATCTGATTTATTGCTAAAGTGAACCCTGCAACAATGGTACTGAAATTGTCGACGAATGTCTTGGCGATGTAATTTCCCAATGGAAATGTGTATGTAGTCGCATCAATTGTCAGAGTGTTGTTGTATTGGTTGATTATGTAATTTGAATTGACGAGGACACAAGATGGTACGGATATGGTAATATATTCTACAGTCTTGTCGTCTTCATACATCAGGTAATTTTTCAAGTCATAAAGGACATCGGATTTCATATCTCCATTTTGCAGAATCCCGCTACTGCTCTTTGTTGAGAGGTAGAGTAGTTTCGTTTCCTTTGTCTTCACTTCCTCGTATCGAGTTGTTGTCATTTTCTGGGAAGGGTTTATCCTTTAGTATAAGGTCAGATAATATCAGACTTTGATTCGGTTCGGGTTTGAATACAGATGGAAGTATTGGTTTATCGAACTCGAATAATGTCTTAAAATGCTGGGTTTCTTCGTCGCGCTTCATCTCATATTCATCGATTTCTTGTTGAGATATTCTACCAGTTTTAGATCGAAATATCATATCTGTTTCTGGACGGTCTCCCAATACTCGGATAAGGTTCTCTTTCAACATTTGTTCTTTGACCGACAACATTATTGCTAGCATATAATTAACTGTTCGATTTTTATTTCGGAATACAATATATAAATGGATAGCACTGAAGCAGTTCCTAAAGATAAAGAAACGATTCTCAAACCAAAAAAAGAACGGAAACAATTGACAGATGAAGCGAGAGCTGCACTTGCATTGCGGATGCGCGCAATCAATGATAAGCGTATCCTAGACGCTGCCGAAAAAATCAAAAAAGAGAAACCTCCCATTCCAGTTCCCGTTCCTGTTGAAGTGCCTAAATCCGAAAAAAAGAAGCGAGTTATAAAGGTCATTGAATTATCAGATAGTGAAACGGATGACGTTGAAGAAGTGATTGCAATTCGTAAAACAAAACCGGTGCCTAAACAAAAGGAATATTTAGAAGAAACACCAGTTCGAAAACCCAGAATCACAAAACCGAGAACTCCTAAAGAACCTCAGATCGCACCTCCCCAGATTATTGAACCTCCCCGTGGTCGATTTTTATAAAGTATTAGTGTATAATGGAAGAATATCCCGATTGTCAAGTGTATCGACTATTACTAAATACTGAAACAGGATTCCCGAATCTGATCAACAATACGGACAAAGCAAACGTTTCGTGGAATGTGGACTACGACAGTTTATTTAACCGTGACAATTATGCGTATAAGAATTGTAGATTGAGATATAAATTTATCAGTCAAGAATCAGGGTCAATTACTGCTGATGCGAACACGGGCATTTTAGCAATAAATGGATTGAGTTCGAGATATGTTTCTAAAAACACAAGCATGTTGCCTCTGGATATTATCTCACCACAATTCAGATACACTGGATTGGGAAGCACTCCCGTAACTTCGACTGGAACAATTTCAGGCACTGCGCCAAGTCAAACTACAGCAAATACATTTACCCAAGCAGCCTCATTATACACATACAAAGCACATATGTATTCGGATACAATGGCGACAACTGGAATCGATATTCAGATACCGTATGGAATGACTACACTCAATGTCCAATTGTGGCAAATCGGATTTGGAGCATTCAATAATGCCGACAATATACTACAAACATTAACTCCCGAATATCTACTGATGTTACAATTCGAACTATACAACCCGAAATAAACGATAAAATATGTTGCTAATATAAAATGTCTCTATTAGGAACATCAAGCGTAAACGATTTGCCAAATATAACAGGAAGTGCAGATAGCAATTTTGATAATATAACTGCAACAAATATCAGTGTGTCAAACAAACTCTTGTTTGAAGAAGCAGACGCGACAGATGACGGGAATCTGACGACGTATATTTTCCAAGACCCGAGCACGAATAATATTGTGGTAAATAACAACAACCCGTTAGGTAGTTTCCGACTCCAGTATGGAAATACGCCGGATACGAATGTGTTGAGTTTCGAGATTGATTCGTATAACCAGAAACTCAATATGCCAGTTGGAGTCAATCCGGAATACAACATTTCATTCG
>VFLE01000150.1 GCA_009885205.1 Candidatus Shapirobacteria bacterium
AAAAAAGATGTCAAAAGTCTGAATTCGACGATCTTATTTGTCAAAGTCAGTATGATCTTTTTAATGATGCTGCAAATCCGCAGTATACTATAAAAAACGCTTTTATGGGCTACGGCAAACGCACATATCAAATGAATATGTATGGCCGGGCTAGATATAATGGGAATGATGTCGCCGAAGGGATGTGTTTTCCCAAAACAGTCGGATTTGCCTCGTCGCCATCACATGATTACACGAGAGCTTTATGGCAGATGGGCCAAATCTTTCTGCTTCAATATTATGGATTAATTCATTACAAAAATGACTGGATTCCTAATGGGGACTATTTAGTAAGATTTTTACCTTTGCGTAATTGGCAGTTGGGTACCCCCACTAATGAAGATAAATGGGATGAGCAAGATATATTACAGCACACTGCAACAAGATGGAGGATGCAAGAAAAAAAAATTTTCTGGCCGAGGGTGGGCGTCGAGGTCGAGGCCAATTACAATGGCCGCGACATCGCCGGCAAGATTGTAGGAGTCCACCACAACGGCACCTTCGATATCAAGTCCTTCGATATCAAGTCCGACGACGAGGAGGCGGTGAGTGTTGACAAGGACTTGATTCGCGCCCCCGCCGGTGCCTCCAACAATATAAAAAATATAGACTCTCCATTTTTTCACAAAGACACAATCAAACTCCTCGACCATGATAAAGATTGGTGGGACTCGTGCGACATGACGAAAGGCGGTATTAATTGGCACAAAATAAACGATGTATACAGCGCAATATTCCAAACTGATGGTGATAGATATGTGCCCTGCAAACTCGGTATCGCGTCTTATGATTTTAACAAGTTGTACGAGTACAAAAAAGACACATGGGACGAGGACGCTAATCTTTTGAAATCGTTTTACGAATCAATCATCCCAGAATATATGGCAAAGCAGAACTTTGGTGTCTACGCTTGGAATGCAGAGTGGAGAGAAAAAAGAAGCCTGAAAAAAGAACAAACAACAATACCAAAGCGCGAAGTGGAATATAAGGATGATATACCATACGGCAAGCGTTTCTCAAGAAACAACAATCCTAGCGAGGTAGTAATTAATATGAAGAACTTCTTGGCAAATTCGACAAAGATCAAACAAGCGTTGGAACTGCAACGCGATTCTCTGGCCAAGACGGGCAAGGATTTGATTAAAATAACCCTTCCGATAGAAAATAGAACAAAATTTTCTCAGAGAGCGTATGACTACCTTTTTAGAAAAACAAAAAAATTGAATTTTATAGGTAGAATTGTTCCTGTAGAAATCAATAATCTTAATGAATGGTATCTGGAAAAATATACAATGCCGAATTGGGATTTGGAAAGTAAGAATAGAGGAATGACTCTGTTACCCGAGCGTCCTTCAAGAGAAAAAAAAACGGTCGTTGAATTAGACGATTATACATTGTCTCCTCTGTTGGATACAGATGATATCAAAACGTTCCTTCCATATTGTCAATACTATGATTTTTGTAATATGTTCTACGCAGCCAAAGAACTATCTAAGAAAGAAACAAAAAGAAAAAAAGAGACCAAGGAAGAGGAAACAAAAAGAAAAAAAGAGACCAAGGAAGAGGAAGCAAAAACAAAAAGAAATACCCCTCCGGAATATTGTAGATATTTTTATGATATGGAAATTTTTTATAAAATCTTCGTTCCGAAGGCTTCTCCTGAACCGGAGTCACCCACAATATCCCGAGACATGGTAACTACAAAAGAAAACGCCCCTAATAATGGCGGCACAAAAACACAGCGGTCCAAAAAAGGGAAACGGGTCTCCACAAAAACAAAAAATCGCAAAATGCCATGATCAAATTACTGAAGTTGTGAAAAGTCAAAAATGTGTAAAACAAATATAGGCACTCTAGCAAAACAGATGCCATCATCGTAAAACAACATAAATATTTGTTTTATGATATTTTTTATATTCTATATGTCGAATCTAGTCGTTACAATTATGACCAAAAAAGGATGAGATCCGAGATTCCCAACGTGCTTCATCTTTTCCAAAACAAACCCATGCTGCTTCGCATTCTTGAAACAGCCCTTCCATTAACCCCAAAAACTCATCGTATACTACTAGTGTAAAAGTTACCTCTTCCTGCGCGTCGTTCTTTTCCTTGAAACAAAGGGTTTCATGGAAAAAAAGTTCGACATGGTCCCCATTAGCCCCCGTTTTTTAGTCTTCCCTCCTCCTCCTCCTCCTCCATAAACTCTCGGTTTGTTATTATTATGCTCTTGAAGATACCAAGAATACATGGATTTTGCATCACGCGCGCCAGTATAATATTCCAATTTTCCGTTGTACATTTTGAAAAGCGTCGGATATCCATCATTCTTTAGTTTTTCCGACGAATTTCCCAATGCAGTTTTATTGAATTTGTCTATCATTCCATCAACCGTAAGCCCTTTTGCTTTATTTTTTTGGGTATCGCCGATTTCGATAAATTCAATGTGCATATTGTTCAAATTTCGTCCAAGTCCCAATTTCATATCGCGCTTCATTTTTTCCCATTCTGGCTGTAAACTTTGACAATGTCCACACCAATCGGCAAATATTTTTCCAACGCGCAATACATTCTTGTTTGTCTTTTTTTTCTTTCCTCCTAAATTTTGAACCTCGGTTATATTCAGTTGCATTATATAGTATAGAAAGAATTTTCTTTTCCCCCTCTATACTATAGAATATGGCAAAAGAAGACAACAATTATATTTCTTATTTGTTATATCTTTTTTTAGGGTTGGTCATTTTAGCCGGAATGTATTTTGTCTTTAATTACGGAAGTAACACTGTATACAATTATATATTTCCTTCTACGCCTACCGCAACCGTCGTAAAAATATCTCCATCAACATCCCCTTCAATAAATAATGCAAGACCAGTTCCCGATTGCCCAAATGTGCTCATTCGCAAGGGAAATTTATTATTGTTAATAAACACATACAAGCCTCCCGAAGATGGTGTAAATCCGATGGTATTCAATCATTTAGATGATTATATCTTATATATCAAAACACAGCGCGAAATTGGCGTAACTTCATGTCCTATCCTGTTTTTACAAGAAGAGTCAAATGCACAGGGCGAAAACGTATATCGCGTCCGCCCGGGGCCCTTTGACCAACAGGGCGGCACTCAACCCGGTCCTGCGATCAAATTAAATGAAATCGCAGGAATCCAACAATTTTTCGGTGAAGCGCCCGGCGCAAGCAAATCGAATTTTGTAGATTCAGCTGCTCCCTCCGCATTCAATAAAGGGGCTATTAAACCAAACACAGACGTGAAAACAACGATGTCCACGTCAGCATTGGACCTTTCTCTTGGACCGAGAGGACCCATTCCATCCAATAACGGAAAATTAACGCGTGTCGAAAATATTTCAACAGACGATTATACATCGACCCTTTTTAATAAAACAAAACCCGCCGAATTATCGAGTCCCATGGGAATTACTTCCTACATGACGAAAAATCCCCTAAAGGTGGTAGAGACCATGGATCCGGTAAAACCAATTTCTACACCGCTTTCCAATTCGGTTTCCATAAGCCCGCAAATTACCGGAACATCACAACCCATTGCGACTCAATATAACACCCCCATGCCCGTATCGAACCCTGGCGCACCCATTATGCAACTTCAACCCAATATATTCAATGGTAGTTTAGGACCTTATTATGGTCCGCCCATAGCGAGCATTTCTACGCCTCCTGCCAATATTTCTAAAACCGTGACACCTTATACCGACGCATCAAGAGACGATCCCCCCTATAATCAAAATAATTATATAGGATTTGATCCCCATGGACAATTTATTGGAAAATATACCAATATCGATGTGATCCATGATTCTACTAAAAACGCGCCCCTTAGCGATAATCCGATGGACCCGAATTGGGGAGGTGTTATTTACACACGGAATCAAGTATATTCGGGGAAATATGCGGACAATGCCGTAACCAAACCAATATACGGGGTGCCGCCCAACGTAATGGCAATTCCTTCGCTAATGAAAGATGGCGGCCCGCCTATTTATGTAACCCCCACTGTTCCAATCGAATATCCTACTGGTCTAGGAAATTCGACACGTGTCCTTAGATCGGCTGATCAAAACGCCTAAATTATCTGAAAACTGGATTTTTCAGCATTTTTTTCCATACATCGATTTGGTGAAGTGCACTCGATTCTAAAATCAATGATTTTTTTTTAGAATAATCCGATAAAAAGAGCCCGTCGTCATTATGCTTCATAACTCGGTTTGCAAATAACAAATTTGCGTCTACAAACGCTTCGTCTATACTTCCGTTTTTTTTATACATATTGTAAATCATACATCGATCAAAATCGTAGGCAGTTAATAAATCGGCTTCTCTTGTTATGTGATATGCTCTTTTATATGGTCCCATGGTAGGAAATCCATTTGCCTTGACATAAGAGTAGGACATGGTCGAAATAATATATTTTACCATATTTATTTCTACCGCTGTCATTTTATCACATAAAAACAACTCGATATCTCGTATTCCTTCATCCGGTTCCATATATTTTTTATCACACATGTCATGAACAATGGCGGATACATAAATTATTTTTTCTTGATTTTTTATTATTGGAAATTTCACCGATTCCTCTTCATATATTTCGTTCGCATATCGCAAGACATTCATACTATGCGAAATACCGTGTGATTCATCAATGTTATACCGTTTCGTCATTAGCAAAACAAAATGGAATAATTTATTTAATAGCGACATTGCTTTCAACCTAATATAATAACTGTTTATTTGTTTATATTATTCTTAGAAACACAAAATTGAATTACATATTATTTTTTCAGAAAACCCATCTCAACAAAATGTCTCTTACCGAAAATCAGATAAATGATCTCGAAAAGTTTATTTCGACCAATGCCCGCATGACCGCCGCTCCAGCAATATCTACTTGCGATCTAATTTACGGGAAACGCGTTTTCCATGAAATGGAAAACATACCCGGGCCCGAATATAAAATATTCGGTTCTGATGGATGGGGAAGCCATATTCATTCGCTCTACAAATCCAAGGAAAATAAAACGTACATTATTAGTTTGACTATGACGCTTACGAAAAATGAGGCGATTCCCCATTTCGATTATTATAAACTGTTGGAGAATGATGCCTGGTTTGGTTAGCCCTCCTTACCGATTAAATAATCCTTCACATTCTTTATTACCGCCTTACTTAATTTTCGCGTTTTTCCTTTTGACTCACACTGAATATTGTCCAAGCATGCGGGATTTGTTTTGAGCGTTTCGATCAAATGTAAAAAAGAATCAAATGCTTTCATAATGGCCATTGCGGATACCGCGCTTATTCCCGGTATCTGACATAATACAATTTCACCTATGTTTTCAGGTGTAACATTTTCCTTTTTCACTTTTTTTACCACTTCACAATAATTTTTGGGCTCTTCTGACGTAGCCAAAGGCTCCCATTTTTGTTTCCCGCGCGAAAAGTCCCTCTCCATTTTATCTGCCATGGCAAGAATCCAATCTGACGTGTCTTGGACATTTGCCGTTCTTATTACGCTAAATCCTTTAAAAATATTCAATGAAACCATCGCCGAGTAAGCGACCTGCTTTTCCGATTCCGGATTGCGCAATTGGGCGAAACTCCCTTCTATAATATACATGACGGAGTGTGGGTTATTGGAACAGCAATTTTGTAAACGATGCGACTGTTCCGCATATCTCCCGTCCTTGATACTTGATATTAGATCGGTCAGCGATTTTCGCTCAACTAGAACCAACTCTTTATCATCATCCGTCATGATTATGGCGTCGGCCAAAGGAAGAACCCGCTTCTCCACTATTATTTTGGGATTCGTTTGACTTTTACATTTCTCATAGAGCTGTGTTTCACGTTCGTCCAAGATTACTTTCATACAGTATATTCCTTCTATTTATCCTATTATATGGTTTACAAAATTCATATAAAACGATGCATAGTATATTATAGAATCAATATATTGCTTTTTATTATGCTAAATAATGTGGCAAAAATGTTTATTTTTTCACATTTCCGAACAAACAATCCAATTATGGACGCAATTCTGTCCACCGTTGTATATTCGGTTGTTGGTTACATAAGTCAACTGTTTGTGTTTACCCAATTTCCTGTTTTTTCGCTTCATTCTATATCGGATGCATTCAAATCGGCCATATATCGTAAATATTCGGTTACATATGAAGGCAAACATAATTTTATAATCCCCAAATTCGAATCTACACCCATTATTTCCGTTTGTTTCACCGATTCATTCAAAGCCCTTCTTTTCGATATTTTAAACGACATTTCTACGAATTGTTCGGTTTGTGAAATTAAAGAATATATTACGCACAAACGATACACTGATCTTGTAGAAGACATGTATATTATCACACAGCGCTATAGTTTTTTGTACAATACGGAAAAAAAAATATATGCGAAAATAGACAATTATACAGAAGACAATGATTCTGCTGGGAATGGAGATAAAAAAACGGGGACATCCAAAACTAACAACATTATTATTACATTATATTCATATCACTCAAATATTAAAGTAATACGCGATCATGTAGAGTTTCTAAAAACCAAATACATTAAACATATCGAAAATGTCCGGCATAATAAAAAATTCATTTATAAACTGTGTAAAGCAAACTACACCGATTCCAAATTTGAATGCTGGAAAGAATACCCTTTCGAAAGTTCCAAGAAATTCGAAAACATGTTTTTTGATGGCAAGGCCGCTGTGTTGGAAAAGATCCGGTTTTTTTTAGAAAATAAAGACTGGTATTATGCAAACGGAATCCCCTATACATTGGGTATTGGATTGTCAGGGAAACCGGGTACGGGGAAAACCTCTTTTTTCAAATGCCTTGCTGAAATGACCGGTCGGCACGTGGTTATTATTTCGCTGAAATTGATAAAAACCAAACAACAGTTAGAATCCCTTTTTTTGGAAGACAATTACAATGAAAATAACAAAAATGGTATCGGGTTTGATAAAAAAATACTCTTTCTCGAAGATATCGATTGCATGGGTGATATTGTCTTGGACCGAGATCTACAAAAAAAAGAAAACAGGGGGGCATCGAAAAAAAAGGAAGGAAATGTTGTGCAACAGCTAATTCAATATAACGAATCGGTCTGTGAAAAACAGAATAATGATTTGTTAAAAATCGCGAAATCACAAACCGAAGACGCCGTCACGCTAGACGACATTTTGAATTTATTGGACGGATTGCATGAAACGCCGGGTCGGATTTTGGGAATAAGCAGCAATCATTATAGCAAATTAGACCCCGCGTTAACCCGCCCCGGTCGTATTGATATTACGCTTAAAATGAAAAATGCGTCGCATAATACGATTCGCGAAATGTTTCAACATCATTATGGAATGCCAATTGACGAGGACAAATTAAAAAAAATAAAGCCGCGCGTATTTTCCCCCGCAAAATTAATCAATATTTATATTTTTTATAAAGACGATCCCGATGCATTTTTGGACACTTTAATAGTCGAATCATTACGTTTTTGATAGTTCATCGGTTGTATTTTCAGGCGCTTTCTTTCCGCGCCTAGATTTCTTTTCGTTCGACTTTTCGGCGTATTTTGCTAAAAATTCGATTTTCAAATTCAAAGAGTCGACAGCATCGTTCAACGAGGCAATTTCGTCGATTGTCGTTGAATTGTCGACATATTCCTCGCACAATAAATTATATTTTCGGTTTAGCTGGTCTATGCGATCATTCAAATAAACGAATCGTTCTGTTTGTGAATTAAGAAACTGGATTATTTCCTGAATTTTTGCATCAAATCCGATGTACAAATACATATTAATGAATGTGCAAGTCATAGCGAAAAGCAAAACGATCAAATCGGTCGGAATTATGTCAAACATCTCGAGATATGTTATTTGAATAATACAACATACCTAATTCAATTTTTATTCTAGATCGAAAAAAAACATTTGAAATAACCTTCCCGTGTCTAGACTATTACCAAAATATTCAGACGCAGCATGAATCATTTTTGCGTCAAATAATACCAATCTATTATATACATTTCCCACAATATCTACTACATCAAATTGAGTAGAATCTAATACTCCCGTTTTGAATACTATATTCGAATCATTTTCAATCTTCCTTTTTTTGGTAATTTTTGAGCGATAAAATGTGGTTCCTGTATTTGGGGGTGCATCTGGCGTTAAAAAAATAATTCCGGCGTATTCTTGTTGATCGCAATGATAAACCAGCTGTTCTCCGGCAATACATATTTGAAAACAACAATTAACTCCATAATTATCCCAATTTTTTATTTTTCGACCTATAATTGATTCAAATCGCGTTTTTAGATTCGGGAATTTGAACAAAATGTCTGTGCGTTTTCCTTTATGATACTTGGGATGTTCATCGAATTTTTGCTTTAACGCAAAATTACGGATCTTATCCGGATCTTTATAAAAATTATCCACAACTACCAAAGATGGCGTAAGTCTCGAGGGGATTTCATAAAAAAGTAAATCAATCGCAGGAATCCAGTCGCCGTTTATTTTTATTTCAATTTCCAAAGTGGTGATATTATCCGGATCTTTAATTTCTATACAAAACCCACATTGCCCTAAATTGGGTTTATGAAATACGTTATTTACATCGTCTCTATTTTCCAATTTAAAAATGTCGTTTGTGTCTTCGATAAACGAATCGTTGTAATGCAGTCTTAACTTGGAATTGTCAGATAATTTATGAAAGCACCAACCTACAAAATAGATACGGGTTGTTTCAAATATATTTTCTTGAACATATCCAAGAACGTTTTCTGCCAACGTCTCGTACATTATTTATTGCTTGATATCACTCAACATTTAAATAGTTTTTACACCGATAAATCAATTACACCCTTGAAGATTTAAAATGGGACGCCCCATGCGAAGCAGAGGCGTCTCACTAGAGATTTAAGGGCAACTTTGCTACGCTTAACCGATAAATCAATTAAAAGGCAAACCGCCACGGGCGGTTTGTCCCATTTTAAATGTTCATCGGTGTATAATCTTCAAGGGTGTATACTGATGAAAATTTATTTTGGATAGCGCGATATATGTTATTCGAATAACATATCTAACTTATTTTTCTTTAACGAAGATTGGTCATATCCCAATAAGGAATATTGTGGACTGTTCCAATGGGTCTCGACTGATTTACATTAGGATTTACCGTGAACATTAATCCGTCGACATTGCAGCAGTAGCCCTGGGCGACCTTTGTGCAACGCATCGCGCGTTTCCCCCACGTAGTAATTCCTACGCGACCACAAACGGTACCCGCTTTTTTGTCTCCCCCACCCTGGTTCGCGTTTTCCAAACTTTTGATCGAAGAAATGATTTTACGTCCGCTAAGCACCATTTCTAGTTTATACAGTAGCCACATATTTTTTTTCGTTGAAAAATATATTATGAAACGACTTAAACCTAATGCCTTATATTATGCAATTGGTTATCCGGTTCATTTTATTGATCTAAATAAAATGAATACTTTTGCGGCTTCTTATATGGACGACGACATTCATATTGAGAAGAACCAACAAGGGGGGGAAATCTATGTGTTTGATCCGTATAATTCCCTAAATAAACTCATTTCGGAAAATGAAATTTGCGCCATTTTACAGAAATATGGCATCCGCGCAAAAATTCATAATTTCGAATTGTACAAACGCGCTTTTATTAATCGATCCTATCTAAAGCGTCCCGATTTAGAAAATACCCAAAATAATATTGTTATTGTCCCTAAACCTGACGATTGTTTGCCCCTTTATACGAAATCAAATGAGAGGCTGGAATTTGTAGGGGACGGAGTTCTTGAATGTATTACTAAATTTTATTTATATCGGAGATTCCCTAAAGAAAACGAGGGGTTTATGACGGAAAAAAAGATTGCCCTCGTAAAAAACGAGGCGATTGGAAAAATGGCACTCGAAATGGGTCTTCACAAATGGGTAATTTTATCGAAACATGCAGAGCAAAAACAAACGCGTACCAATCTAAAAAAATTGGGGTGTTTGTTTGAGGCTTTTTTGGGCGCCTTGTTTTTGGATTTCAATAAAATTTCGGTAAAAGATGAAGAGGGGTGGTTTGAGAATACTTTTATATGCGGACCGGGGTTTCAAATGGCGCAGATTTTTGTTGAGACTGTTTTTGAGAAGCATGTGGATTGGATTAATTTGATTCGAAACGACGATAATTATAAGAATATTTTGCAGGTTCGCATACAAAAGGAATTTAAGGTAACACCGGATTATATGGAAATAAAGGAACACAATATTGAAACCGGTTATCATATGGGAGTGTATTTGTGTTTGGGTCAGCCGCTACATATGGTTTCTTCCTCTTCCGCAGTGCCGATAAAGCAATTTTCCACGTTTTCCGACATACATCAATATATGTCGATTCATGGAAAGATTTTTGTATTTTTAGGAGACGGAACGCATAAGATTAAAAAGAAGGCGGAACAGATTGCTTGTGAAGAGGCATTGCGGGCACTCGAGGCTTTCTAAATAAAGGGAACCAAGGTAAAGGGAACCAAGGTTCCCTTTTGATCCCTCCTTTAAT
>VFLE01000028.1 GCA_009885205.1 Candidatus Shapirobacteria bacterium
CGTTGAACCGCCTTTATTCTGAGAAAACAGAAATCTTTTACAATATCTACAATAACCGAGGGAAGCGGGAGCTTTTGAATTATATACTGCTTTTGTGAACACGACATTGTGCGTTTTTTGATATTTAGTTACATTATATTATTTTATAAAAAGGATTTCAATTTTTTATTGGCAACCTTTAACTATTTTAGGATATGGATCCTATCTCCTTGAAAAATATGACGTATATATAATGAGTGCACTAGTGACATCTTCACCAAGTTACGACAAATCAATAATATCCACTGTGGCGGATTACGATAAAAATATATATAAACAAATTGGCGTTGTCTCGGGAATCGCTGTTCACGGAGTATCTTTAACAAAATCGCTGTTTTCTTCTGTGCGCGCGGCGTTTGGTCAACGCGAAACAAATGTAGAACACGTTTACACTGACGCATTCGATAATGCGGTTATTCATATGTTACAAAATGCAAAAGTGTTATATCCAAATTACAAGCGTGTAGTTGGTGTCATGACCACGTTGAATTCTCCAAATCCCGAGACAGTTTCATGTTTAGTATACGGAACCGTTTTAGCATTGCGAACTGATACAACTCGAAAAATAATTGCTCCTACAATATTTACAGCGGCACCACTTCAACTTGCAAATAAAACCAAAAATTCGATGAGACGTTATCGTCGTACAACGAGGAATTCAGGAGGAATCAAGAAAAACAAAACAAGAACAAAACATAAATAAATCAATGCGTTTGTAAGTATTTAGATATATCAAAATATAATATATATCTTTTGATATGGCAATGTCAGCAGCAGCAGCGGCAAAACGACGACGGGTTATGCAGACGACAACCCCGCAACCTGCGGCAAATGAGACTTCTTCATTCGATTCGGCGGAAAAAGCGAGTCAGAATTCCCGCGGACTTACGTTACAGCAAGTAATTGGGGTAATTGATGCGCGATTAAACGCCTTGGAAAATTACATGATGGAGTCAAAACAAATGGGAAAAGTAAATGTCGAACCGGTTTCGACTCCAAGTTTAGACGTTTCGTCCATATCGGAAATTGTAAATGAGACCGTTTCGTCTTATACTGCTGAGTTCAATGAACGTTATGAGATATTAGCAAACGAAATTATGCAGCTAAAAGATATTATAATTAATCTTCAGTCTTATACTATGGATGTAAATAAGATGCTATTAGAAAATAGAACAATTGTGATGTCCAAGCCGATCGATCATGATACTGATTCAAGCGAAAATATTTTTATGGAAATTGAAGATGCGAATTATGTTCAAGCCGTTATCCCCGTTTCTAGAGAAGAGCCTGTTGCTCCTCAAATAGAAGAAGAGCCTGTTGCTCCTCAAATAGAAGAAGAGCAGGTTGCTCCTCAAATAGAAGAAGAGCAGGTTTCTCCTCAAATAGAAGAAGAGCAGGTTTCTCCTCAAATAGAAGAAGAGCAGGTTGCTCCTCAAATAGAAGAAGAGCAGGTTGCTCCTGTAGAAGAAGAGCAGGTTGCTCCTGTAGAAGAGCAGGTTTCTCCTCCTCAAGAAGAAGAGCCGGTTGCTCATCAAGACGCATAATTTTCGAAAATCTTATAAGCAAAAACAAATATAAAAATATATATATGACATAATAATATATATTTTACATGTCGGACATAGAGATAAAAGAAAAAATAAAAGAATATTATAATCAAAATAACAAACCAATGATATTCAAGAGCACGCATAAAAACAAATGCGCAGAATCTATTTCCATGCAGTTTGACATCGATACTCTTTTGAAACAAACCATATACATGATACCCAATGCAAATAAAGTATATATTGATTATACTATTTTCAAAACATACGCACATGAAGGCATATATGATAAAGTGGTGCAACATATTCTTTCGGTATTTTCCGAATGTATTCATACGTTTGGTTCATTCGAAGCCCATTTAAATTTGAAATCGTTTACCATGAGTGCGGCATGCAGACATGCCAATATTATTAAATTATTCTGTTCCGTATGCTTGCAATCAGACACACAGTTTTCTACACATATAGATAAATTTATCGTCTATAATACGCCATCGATGATCGACGGAATTTCGAAAATGTTTCAGCCTTTTATAAATGACCGCGTTCGTAGTCGAGTTCAGCTTATTTCGACCGCCGATTCGGAAAATCTTTTGCGCATTTTATCAGTTACAAAACCGGCTCCGACGTAGTGTAAAATTGATTACAGATTTTACAAACGAAAGGAACATAAAAGAAAGCGTTTATAGACAACAATGGATATTAAAATTTGCGAAAACCACAAAGCGGAATGTTTTGCCACGCTATTCCAACACATGAAGCTATTTTCAGAGAAAGTGAATATTGTGTTTGATAGTGAAAAATTGTTTATTCAAGCCATCGATGCTTCGCGCATATCCATCCTGGAAATTTATTTGCCGGCAAAATGGTTCACCGAATATAAACTTTTGCGCGAGGGGTCGTTTACTCTCGGGATTAATACGTCTATTTTATTTCGTGTCTTGTCTACCCGTGACAAATCACAAAATATTTGCTTACAATTTGACCATGAAGCCGACGACACGCTTTCTATCGAATTTACGAGCGAGGCCATCAAGAAAACGACCTTTGATAAATTTTTTGAAATCCCCCTTATGGATATCGACGAAGAAATGATGTCGATTCCCGTCATGGAATATCAGGCGGAATTTTCCATCCCTTCTTTGAACTTTGCGAATTTAGTAAGTCAATTAAAACTGTTTGGAGATACATTAGAAGTCGAATGTAGTGAAGAAAAAATACAGATGGCCTCGGTTAGTTCCGAGATGGGAAAAATGCACGTAGATATTCCGATCGAGGATCTCTCTTCTTTTGCGATTGAAGAGGGTGAAACTTTGAATGTTTCGTTCAGCTTGAATCATCTACATTCTGTATGCGCGTATAGCAAATTGGCCAAGGACGTGGAAATTAATATTACCAATGAGTACCCCATTCGTCTTTTGTATCAAATGGACGATAGTGGGGCGAAATTCTTGTTTTATTTAGCACCAAAATTAAATTAGATGGACTATGTTCCCTTAAAATCCCCTTTGTATTCGTGTAAATTAGGGTACAAACTCTTTCTCTTCCTTCTATTTTTTATTTTGTTCATTATTTAGCAACATAATATAAAATATGCGTATACTATACAATGACAAGATATACCAAAAAAAATAAAATTATAAAACGTCGTAAGACAAATGTCCATAAACGGAAATCAAAGTCTAGGAAAATGAATAAGGGTGGGAACCCGTGCAAAGATGTTCTTATCGGTGAGAAAAACAGTTTAATTATAAAAATAAAAGAAATTAGCAAAAAATTAAAAAACGAAAACCCGAGTTGCGATTCAGCAGAATCGCCCGTTTCGACACTTCCCGAGGGATGGACAATGAAACCATCGGAGCTGGTAAACAAATATGATTTATTTAACATAAATGCTATAAATGAAAAAAATATCAATAAATATTTAATAAAAATAAAAAGCGAAGTAGTTCAAAAAATTTGCCAAGATGACAAAACTGAATGCGAATACAACAAAAAAACCGGTAAAATAACAGATAATTATATTAGCGATGAGAAAATTGTAAATAATATGAAGGCAATAATACAAAAACATATTACAGAATTAGAATCAATAAAGATTAATTGTAATAACAAATGCGACAAAACCACAGAAATAGATAAAGCACTCGATAAACTAAATGAATGGAAACAAATGGAGTGGAGTTCTTTGATAATTTTGACCAATTAATCGCGTTAATCTTCCCATAAATCAAAATACTCATACTATAATATGACTATTTTACTC
>VFLE01000002.1 GCA_009885205.1 Candidatus Shapirobacteria bacterium
AACTGGAGATACGGGAATAACTGGAGATACGGGAATAACTGGAGATACGGGAATAACCGGTTCTACTGGAGTAACCGGCACAACAGGCTTTACCGGAGTAACCGGTAGAACAGGATTTACCGGCACAACCGGCAGAACAGGATTTACCGGGACAACCGGATCTACCGGCACAACCGGATCTACGGGCCCTTCGGGCCCCACGGGCCCCATGGGGATAACTGGCCCCACTGGCACTATTCCAATTGTTCCCGGAGGAACCGGGTCTGTCATGTTAATCGACCCATCCAATTTGGCCGTTGCAACTTATTCGACTGTATTGACAGTTGATCAAAGTAACAATATGAACATTGCCACCAATATGGTACCAACACTATCAAATACGTATTCTCTTGGAACAACCGGCCAAAGGTGGAGTGATGTTTTTGTTGGCCCTGGATCATTGAACCTTTCTAGTCAGATATTTGGCAATTCCCTTTCGCTTGGATCTGATCAATACGGAAATCTCAGTTCATCGAACAATGTAATCGCTCCGAATATGATATTCGGTTCATCTCTTACAACTTCAACCGGAGCATGGCAAGTGGGGCCCACTGGAATATTTGGAAATGCAAATCACGATATAATTGCCACTCAGCTGGACCCGGCGACGGGATTTTTATCCGGACCTAGTTATTCTTTGACTCGTGGAACTACTGGAACTACCGGACCCTTGGGTCTAACCGGAGCAACAGGCCCCACTGGCACTTCCAATACTGGGCCCACTGGCCCCACGGGCGTTTCCAATACGGGAAATACTGGAATAACTGGTCCTGCTGGTATATTTTCGGGACTTTATAGCCAAGGGACATCCATCACATTAACGTCAAATGTCACTAATTATACATTGTCGGGGACGGATACCGCCTATGTCATTACATCGGCAACAAATAACGCATATAGTATTTTTGGGTTTGCCGGAGGCGTTGTTGGTCGTTATATTATTATAGTCAACGATTCGGCTCATGATCAGACCTTCCATAACGAAGAGAATTCGTCTACTGATATTAATCGGCTTTATATGACCGGTAATGATAATTCGACTATTGTTGTTCATGCGGGAGGAAGTATTTCTTTCGTTTATTTATCAGGATTAACACTAAACGGAACGGTCACATCAACAAGCAGATGGGCTGTAGTCGCAACGCATTAGGTTGTGAGGTTAAGTTAATTACATTTTTGCTCATGGTGTAAAAATTATAATAATTTTAAAATTATTATAAAATCAGTAACGAATTGATGCTACCATTTCCCCCCTGTAGTTTTTTTAACATTAATCGCCGGACCATTTTCTGCAATTTCTGCATCTCTTTCCATAAACGCGCTTTCTTCAATAGAGCCGCCGA